>CAMTXY010000071.1:0-3061 GCA_947085795.1 uncultured Actinomycetes bacterium
CGATCCGGCGCTTCATCGACGCTTGGAACGAGCGCTGCGAACCATTCGCTTGGACGAAGGATGCTGACACGATCCTACGCAAGGCCAACCGTCAAGACACTTACATTACGCGACACTAGATCGGTTGTCAGCACGTATCCGACGCGAGGTTGCACGGCTGTGATTCATGAAGGGACACAGCCAATAAATCATCGTAGAGCGCAAGCAGCTTTGTCTCCTCCGCACCCCAATTGTAGCATTCCTCTACGGCAAGCCGCCCGCGGCGCCCCATGACTCGCGCCTCATCCGGGTTCTCGATGATCAGACGGATCGCATGGGCAATCTGCTCGGGGTCGTGTGGGTCGACCAGGATGCCGCAGCCGGCCGTCTTGACGATTCTACGCCACACGGGAAAGTCGGATGCGATCACGGGAAGGCCTGCCGCCATGTACTCAAAGAGTTTGACCGGCCAGGACGCTATATAGTTGCCGGTCGGGTGCAGCGTAACGATGCCAACCCGGGCCTGACACAACAGTGTCAAGACGTCGCTGTGGTTTAGCCATCCCAGGTAGCGGACGCGCCTCCAACCCCGATGACGTCGAACGCGCCTCTCCAGTTTAGCAGGGTGGAACTTCCCTGCCAGCACGAGCTCGGCATGGAGGTTCTCTTCAAGCATGGTCAGCGCAGTGAGCATCTCGCGGATCCCGCGTGCTTTCGAGATGCCGCCGTGATACACGATGACGGCATCTCGCGTTTCATAGGGCCCGCCGCACTCGAACCACTCGGGCACAGGGAAGTTCTGTACCACGGTGGACCGTACTCCCGGGAAGCTCTCGGCAATGTGAGGCGTAGCGACAACGACAGCGCCGAATCTACGGAGCAGATGCTGTTCGAGAGAACGGTAGAGCCAGGATACGGGCGGGCACAGGAGCGGGACGATCCACGGCTTGTCCTTGATCTGTTCAGCGGTGTTCTCATGGATATCGAAGACCACGGGAACGCGGCGCGTCTTGAGTAGAAGTCCAACCAGGATGAGCTCGGGGTCGTGAAGGTGATACACGTCAGCCTCAAGTCGAGAGGCAAGTGAGTAGGCCTGAAGAGTGGACAGAATCATCCGTGCCAGACGCCCTCGTCTAGGGATTGAGACGACTCGGACACCATCGTCGAGGCTGTCTGCACCCGAATCGGGGGCGATCAGATGGACGTCATAGCCCACTCGTACGAGTGAGGCGCACTCGCGTCTACGGATACGCACGTCATCGGCACGATGGACCGTAGTCACGTGGACGCAGCGGGCCTTGACTCTCTGTGGTTTGTGGGTCGAGGAGAAGAGCGGGAGCAGGCCAACGAGTGCGAACATCATTCTGTTGTCCGAGAGATCTCCGCTAATCAACGCGATGAGGAAGGTGAAGAGGAGGAGCGTCATCACGAGCGAGCGAACAGAGGGGTTGGCATCAGACGAACGCAGAGCCCTCAGACCTGTGACGATCATCAGGAACAGCAGACCGACTCCTACAAGGCCGAGTTCGGCACCGGTTTCCAGCACCACGCTGTGAGGATAGAGTCGCTCATCGGCGACCCCCGCCATCACTGGGTAGCTGCCGAGTCCATTTCCGAACACGGGCGAGATGGCCCAGATCTTCAGGGCTTCCTGGTACATGCCCAGCCGGAGAGCGACGCCTTTGTCCTGGAGCCCTTGGGTGAAGAGGCTGTCGAATCTGTAGATGAAGCCGGGGAGTTGATCAGCGAACACCATGACCCAGATGACGAATGCGACAGTGACTACCAGCAGCGCGATGAGAGTAGTGCCGTGTCGGCGCAAGGCCACCCTGTCAAACCGGTAGCCGGAGGCAGCTGTCAGGAACAGAGCGGCGGGGGCAAGCAGGAGAAGGGGTCCCCGCGCTCCCGACACGAGAATCGACAACGCGCCGAGTAGAGCAACCATCAGCCACGCAAGACGCGCCCGCCGGTCCAGTCTCTCGTCCCCCTGCTTGTGTATGACATAGGCAATGGCAACCAGCACGCCGAGTCCTACTGTGCGACCGACACCCGGATAGCGCCCACCCCACACGGTGAAGAACCCGGCCCCCCCCGCGGCTATGAAGTTGTACATCGTTGCGATGGCCATGACAGTCGCGAATCCAGCGACGAGGATGACAAACCGCTCGAACCGCCATGCATTCGCGGCCACGACGCCGCACGACACCGCCAGTGGCATTAGCCCAAAGACGAGCAGGTCGGCAGCCTTCTCGCTCGCGTAGACGGTGCTCGGACTCCATAACAGGCTGAGCACTGCATAGTTGAAGAACGCAATGCTGGCAAAGAGAAACACGCGTGCCGCCGGACTCAGTCTGAAGTGACCGCCGAGAAGATAGGCACCGAAGAGCACGAGTGTCACTCCGAAGAGAATCAGCGAGATGTCAGCCGGGAGCCACTGGAGCCATGCAGCAGTCCTGAACCGACCCGAGAACAGGAACAGGACGTAAATCATCTCGAACGTGAACACCCACGTGGACAGCTCACGCAATAGGGGTCTCACAGGTGGCCGGGTTGGCTTTGACAGCATGACCCGTTTCTTAGGTGATGAACCGCTCGTCATTCAGCTGTCTGTTCCGTCCATAGCGTAGATCGGTATACCTCGTCCGGGGTCCGGTCTTCAAGCCCTTGGTGCCTGCGCCGGTGGTTGTAGAAGTCGAAGTAGGCCCCCAGTTCCCGGCGCGCCTCGGTGATGCTGTCGTATCGCCCGGCCATTTCTCTCATGTAGTTGCGGAGCTTCACCATTTCCAGCCACTGATTCTCGCTACTCTGCGTGGAAAGAAGACGGACGAAGCATAGCAGATTCGGAACGCCGTCCGTATTGGAGGCTGGCCGTGCGACATGAGCACGACATGCGACCTGCCGGACGGCAACAAAACCTCGTCGTCGTCGAGCACTGCGCCCACAGAAAGACTCACGGAGGCTGCTGCGGCTATGGAGCGATGAACGATCGGGTCCTCCAGCACGCGCCACAGACACGGACCTCCGCACCGGACGCAGCCAGTCGCCCGGCGAGTGCATCGAGAAGACGCGCGTTGACTGTCGC
>CAMTXY010000072.1:0-5327 GCA_947085795.1 uncultured Actinomycetes bacterium
CGTCTTCTCGATGGATGGCGATGTGATGGACCTGCCGAGAACGGTCGATCTATGTCGCGAATACGGCGCGCGTCTCATGGTCGACGAAGCCCACTCCATCGGCTCGCTCGGTGCCACCGGTCACGGTATCGAAGAGCACTTCAACATGCCCGGGGTCATAGACCTGAAGATGGGGACGCTTTCGAAGTCCATCCCGTCCATCGGCGGATATCTCGCAGCGACGCATGAGATCGTCGACTACCAGCGTCACATGTCGCGGCCGTTCATCTTTTCGGCGGCCTTGCCGCCCGCCCAGACCGCCGCCGCGATCGCGGCTCTCGACGTCATCGAGGACGAGCCCGAACGGGTCACCGCGCTGCATCGCGTCTCGGATGCCTACGCGAAGGGTCTGAGGGCCCAGGGATGGGATACCATGGCATCGACGACGTGCGTCGTGCCGATTCTGGTGGGCGACGAAGCCAAGACCATGGATCTCACTCGGATGCTCTTTGACCGTGGCGTGTTCATATGCCCGATCGTCCACCCCGCTGTTCCCCGGGGAATGGATCGTCTGCGGACCTGCCTCATGGCCACACACACCGAGGCCGACATCGCGCTCGCCTTAGACGCGTTCGAGGAGTCAGGCAAGACACTCGGGCTCATCTGACGGGCACGACGGTGACCCGCACGCTCCTTCATGACATCGCTCACATCATCTGCTTGACGATGTGAGCGATGTCCCGGGGTTGTGCCGCGCGCTGGTAACCGGGCTCAGAAGTCGCCGAGAGCCCGTCTCCGTACGTGGGGACGCCGGTCTGCCGGTAGTAGACCCCGGTGGGTACGCTGCACTGGTCCGGCGCGCAGGTCAGCTCGTGGAACGTCGTCATCGACAATTCGAAGGCCGCGATCCGGTCCGAAGTGTCCCATGAGCGATCCTCTAACTTGTACACGCGCTCGCGGAACCACTGGAACGTGTTGAGCTTGTTCCACGTCACACAGGGCTGGAACACGTCGACGAGAGCGAAGCCGTCGTGGGTGAGCGCCTGCTTGTAGAGCTCGGTGAGATGGGGGATGTCTCCCGCGAATCCCCGGGCGACGAACGTCGCACCCTCGGCGAGCGCGAGTCCGATCGGGTTGACGGGGTTCTCGAGAACTCCTTGCGGAGTCGAAACGGTCCGCATGAGACGGTCGGTCGTGGGGGAGGCCTGACCGGTCGTTAGCCCGTAGATCTGGTTGTTGTGCGCCAGGCACGTCAGTTTCACGTTGCGGCGCAGCGCGTGCACGAAGTGACCCAGTCCAAGACCGTAGCCGTCACCGTCACCCATCTCGACGATCACGTGCAGGTCAGGTCGGGTCAGAGCGAGTGCGGTCGCTGGCGGCAGGGTCCGTCCGTGAAGAGCGTGGATGCCCTGCACGTCGAGGAAGTCGGCGCCGTTGCCGTGACATCCGATGCCCCACACGACACTGAACTCGTGCTTCTCCCACCCCGATTCAGACAGCGCGCGCTTGAGCGCCTCCCACATGCCATAGTTGCCGCACCCGGGACACCACGTCGGCTTCCGGCTCGTGATGAAATCCTTAACCTCGGGCATTTAACCGAGCACCTCCTTGACCCAGGCCGTGACCTGTTCGGGTGAGAACGGGCGTCCGTCATAGCGGCGGAGCGTGTGATCGACGTCGAGCAGACACTGCTCGCGCACGAGCCCCTGCAGCTGACCGGTGTGGTTGCCCTCGATGATCGCGGTGCGCCTAGCTGCCGAGAGAAACGTGACGACTTCTTGGGCGGGGAAGGGCCAGAGCGTCACGAGCTGCATGACGTTGATGGACACACCTTCGGCATCAAGCCACGCGAGCGCCTCCAGAACCGGCATCTTGGTCGTGCCGAACAACAACACGGACAGGTCGGTGTCCGCCGGGCCGAAGTACGCGGGCGGCGGAACGAGGTCGCGGGCCAGTTCGAGCTTGCGCATCCGCTTGTCGTTCTGTGCGACGCGGATGTCGGCGTCCCCGCCAGGAGCACCCCAACCGGCCGCGTCGTGCTCGTAAGAGTTCACGATCTGCCGGGCTCCGATCACGCCGGGCAAGGCACGCACGCTCACACCGTCCTCGGTCACCTTGTAGCGCAGGTAGCGCCCGTCGTCGCCGAGAGCGTCGGGGAAATCTGCGATGTCACCCTCGGCTACGAGTGCGCCGCGATCGACGGTGACTGCCGACGTGTCGAACGGTGCCGTGGTGCGGCGGTTATCCGAGAGATACGTGTCGCCGAGGAGGATCACCGGCGTCTGGAGGCGATCGGCGAGGTTGAACGCTTGCCACGTGAGGTGGAACGCATCGTCGTGGTCGCCGGGCGCCAGCACGACGCGGGGGAACTCTCCCTGCGAGGCGTGGATCGCGAAGCGCAGGTCGGACTGTTCGGTCCAAGTGGGCATGCCTGTGGCCGGTCCCGGGCGCGTGAGCAACCCCACGACGCAGGCTGTCTCGCTCACACCCGCGAATCCGAAGGCTTCGACCATGAGCGAGAAGCCGCCGCCGGAGGTGGCGCACATCGAGCGCGTACCGCCGAACGCGCCGCCGATGACCATGTTCATGGCGGCGATCTCGTCTTCCGTGTGCTTGACGACGACACCTTCGCGCTCTCCGTGTGCCGCCATGATGTGAAGCAGACTCGAGGCCGGGGTCATGGGGTACGCGCAGTACAGCCCGATGCCGGCCGCGAGCGCGCCCAGAGCGATCGCCTCGTTGCCGTCCACGAGCATGCGTGGCTTGCGGCTTTCGAGCGGCTGTAGACGGTAGGGGAACGCACAGTCGCGCGAGACAGCGTGTTCGTACCCGATGCGCGCGACCGCGATGTTCTGGCCGCCGATTTCCGGTGACTTGTGGGAGAACTGCTCGCGGATCGAGGCCTCGAGCGTTTCAAGGGGGAAACCCATATGGCCGAGGACGGCCCCGAGAGCCGCGACGTTACGCATTATCTTGATGCCCCCGACGTCGCGGACGATGTCGCCCAAGGGTACCGGCACCAAGCAGTGGCGATCCTGGTCGACACCGGCAACTTCGCCGGCGTCGAAATCGCCCGGGTCGAAGATGATGGCCGCTCCTTCGGTCAGCTCGCTGACGTGCAGCTCGACGGTGGACCGGTCGAGCGCGACGAGGATGTCGGTGGCCAGCACGTGCGAGTGGATCGGACGGTCGCTGATGCGCACGTGGTAGGAGTTATGGCCCCCTTTGATGAGCGAGGGATACTCGGTGAGGTCGAAGGTCTCGTAGCCGGACCGTGCGAAGACGCGGGCGAGGGACTGGCCTGCGGCCTTGATGCCGAAGCCAGCGGGTCCTCCGATACGGATGCGGACTTCGGCATGCTCCGCCGAGATGCCGTCAGGCATGGGTGAGGCCTCCTCGTCGAGTCGGTGAAGCCGGTATCCGGGCGGTGGTTCGATGGAGTTTGTTCCCGTTTGCGGACGCTCGGCGCTCGTGGCGTGCGATAATCCCGTCATGAACTCACGCGAACACACCACTGATATTCCCAGCGGACGGGGCGATCTTTCCGACGGACGGAGCGACACCCCGACGGTCGTTCTCGGCGTGACGGGGTGCATCGCCGCGTACAAGGCGTGCGAGATCGTCCGCACGCTCGTCGGCGACGGTGTCACGGTGCAGGCCGTCATGACCGAGGCCGCAACGCGTTTCATCGGGCCACTCACACTCAGGACGCTCACGGGACGTCCCGTCATCACCTCGCTGTGGGACGACGCTGCAGGTTCCGCCCCGGTGTACCACCTCTCGCTCGCACATGAGATCGACGTGATGCTCGTCGCCCCGTGCACCGCGAACGTGCTTGCGAAGTTGGCCTCTGGTCGCGCCGATGACATGCTCACCACGACAGTGCTGGCTACCGAGGCGCCGCTCGTGATCGCGCCGGCGATGAATACGCATATGTGGCGCGCCGAGGCGACGGTGGCCAACATCGAGACGCTGCGCGCTCGCGGTGCGATCATCGTGGAACCCGGAACCGGCCAGTTGGCCTGCGGCGATACGGGCGAGGGGCGACTTGCGCCGATCGAAGAGATCGTCGAAGCGGTCCGTGCCGAACTATGCCGCGTGCGCGACCTTGTCGGCGTGCGTGTCCTTGTAACCGCTGGTCCGACCTACGAACCGATCGATCCGGTGCGTTTCCTCGGCAATCGCAGCAGTGGGTTGACCGGCTATCTGATCGCAGAGGAGGCGGCGCGCCGGGGCGCGGATGTCACGCTCGTCTCCGGCCCCACCACGCTGCCCGACCCGTTCGACGTCGCCATCGTGCGTGTTCGGACCGCCGAGGAGATGCTTGACGCCGCACAAGAGGCGTACGCGACCGCCGACGTCCTCATCGCAACAGCCGCAGTTGCGGACTACCGTCCGGCCCACCCTGCGGTTGAGAAGATCAAGAAGGGCGAGGAGCGGTTGTCGCTCGAACTGGTGCGCACGCCTGATATCCTCGGCACGCTGGCCGAAGATAAGGGAGCGCGGTTGCTCGTCGGTTTCGCAGCCGAGACGTCCGATGTGCTTCACCGCGCACGAGAGAAGCTGGAGCGAAAGTCGCTCGATATGGTGGTGGCCAACGATGTGTCGAACCCGGAACTCGGCTTCGGCACGCGCGACAACAGGGTGGCGTTCGTCGATGCCGACGGGGTACGAGACCTGCCGGTTTGCTCGAAACGCGCCATCGCGCGCGAACTGGTCGATGAGATTGCGCGCCGCTTTGCGCGCCGCGCCTGAAGAAGGAGTTGCGTATGACCCTGTCGGGTCCCGCCAAGAAGCTCTCGGTCTACATCGGTGAGGCGGACCGGTACGAAGACAAACCGCTGTACCAGGCGCTTGTGGAGCAGGCGCGCATCGCGGGATGCGCCGGGGCGACTGTGCTGCGTGGAGTATCCGGCTTCGGGGCGACTAGCCGTGAGCACATCAAGCACGGCATCCGCATGTCGGTGGACCTGCCGCTCATGGTGCACGTGATCGATGTCCCCGACCGGATCACCGCGCTCGCCGAGGTCTACGGCGCCATGGTCTCCGACGGACTCATCATCGTCGAGGACGTCAACGTCATCATGTACCGCGGTGGCATGACCGGTGGCCCGGACCGGTAGTCCGCACCGGTCAATTCAGGGGTAGTCCGCACCCCACCTTGCGCGGGTAGGCGGCGAGCCGTACCATACTGCCTTGCCGCTTGTCGGCGGGTTTCGGGCTGTGGCGCAGCTTGGTAGCGCACTTGACTGGGGGTCAAGGGGTCGCAGGTTCAAATCCTGTCCGCCCGACCGAAAACCGCCTCTGACCTGCGGGGACGCAGAACAGAGGCGGTTCCGCTTTTTAAC
>CAMTXY010000073.1:0-4046 GCA_947085795.1 uncultured Actinomycetes bacterium
TGAGGGTGTACGGAGCCGGCGACGGGGCCGAAGGCATCGAAGTCCTCAACCGCGAGCAGATCGACGTCGTCGTGCTCGACATCATGATGCCGCGCGTCGACGGCTGGATGGCGCTCATGGAGATACGCAACAACCCGGCCACAGACGACCTTCCCGTCATCATGCTGACCGCCAAGACCCAGGGCCTCGCGAAGATCCTCGCGTTCAAGCAGGGCGTGCAGCAGTACGTCACCAAGCCGTTCAACATCCTCGAGCTCTCGGCACGCGTCGAGAGCCTCGCGAAAGGCCGCCGCCGCATGCTCGGCGACCAGGTCGCCTCCGGCGAGAGCGACTTCCGCAAGCTCGCCGTGCGCAAGGGCGGCCGCACGGTGCTGCTGTCCATCGAAGACATCGTGTTCCTCTCCGCCCGCAACAAGTCCACGTACGCTCACACGTTCGAGAACCAGTACCTCGTGGACATGACGCTCGGCGAGGCGGTGGTCCGGTTGTCCCGCGAGAACTTCGTGCGCGTGCACCGGTCCTACATGGTCAACCTCAACAAGATCAAAGAGATCCTCCGGATCGACGGCGCGTATGTGGTCGTGGCCGGCGATCGCGACGAGACGCACATCCCGGTGGCGCGGCGTCAGATGCGCGGCTTCCGCGAGGCGGTGGGGATCTGATGCTCACGCGTGGAGGTTCCACGCGCATTCTCGTTGCCGCGTTCGCTTGCGCGGTGGGCATCGTCGCGCTCACCCCGGCTCCGACTCACGCGGAGCGCACGTTGGCCCTGTCGGCGGGCTCGTTCTCCTTTGAGGTCGACCCGGGCGAGGAGAAGACCGGCGAGGTCGTCGTGATCAACGACGGCGACGAGCCCATCAAGGTGCTCGTGTACTCTGCCGACCAGCTCGTAGACGAGGCCGGCGAGATCACCTACAACGTACCCGACCGCAACGACCCCGAGTTCGCGCGGCGCCCGACCTCATGGGTCAGGCTTCGGATGCCGACCGAGGCCAAATCGATCGGTAACACCCCCTACCTGGAGCTGGAACCGGGCGAGCGGATTCCGGTCTCGTTCGTGTTCCAGCCGCCCGCTAATGCTGCGCCCGGCGACCAGAACGTCGTGCTGTTCTTTGAGATGTTCGAGCTTGCCGGCGACGCCGGAGGGGCGGTCACGCAGGTCTCAGGCAGGATCGGCAGTCGGCTGCAGATGCGCGTCAGAGGGCAGCACACAGAACGCCTCAGCGTCAGGCCGTTCGTGGTTCCAGCGTTCCGGTTGGGAAGCGACATACCTTTCTCGCTCACCATACAGAACACGGGCAATCTCGATCAGCGGTTGAGCACGGCAGTGATTCTTTTCGACCGCAACGGCGTGGAGCTGACGCGTGAAGAGCCGCTTCTTGCGACCCTCGTTTTCGCCGGCAACAACAAACGGCTTGCAGGCGTGCTCTCACCTGGTCGACAGATGTTCGGGCGGTTCAGCGTGCAGGCAGAGGTCTACAGGGTGGACGACAACGGCGTCATCGTGCAGGAAGTAGAACCGCTCCTTGAGCAGCGCAGCGTGTGGCTCGTGCCGTGGTGGCTCGTGGTGGCGCTGGGTGCGGTGGTCATCATACTCCTGGGGCGATTCGC
The DNA here is from genome assembly GCA_947085795.1 of uncultured Actinomycetes bacterium. GTDB lineage: Bacteria > Actinomycetota > Coriobacteriia > Anaerosomatales > UBA912 > CAMTXY01. The sequence goes on from CAMTXY010000073.1 coordinate 1,612, forward strand.
GGGGTTCGTTGCCGGGAAGCGACGGAAGCGCACGAACGCTTCCAGCACGCGGGCCGAACGGCGCGAACGGCGTGAGCGGCTGCGCCAAGAGGCGGAGGGTTCGCAGACTGAGTGGAGCGATAGCCCCGGAATCCCGCACGCGCGCGGCGTAACCGACGGGGAGGCCGACGAGGATCACCGGTAGCCGCCTTGCGGTTGAGCGCGGGGTTCGGCGCCGGTAGCGGGGATATATCGAGACACAGAAGAGGCCCGGTGCTTCCGCGCCGGGCCTCTTCTGTGTCTGTGTGAGCGGCTCTCGGGCTTACTTCTGCGTCACCGTGTAGACGACCGCGGCCGCGTAGTTGCCGGGATCGGTGTCGTACGGCACGTTGATGGAGTAGGTGTCCGCATATGTCCGGCCGATCGTCTTGGACTGATCCATCTGGTTGACCAGCGAGGTGCTGAAGCCCATCAGAGCGATATCGCCGCTGTCGGCCTTGGTCAGGTCGTAGGACTTGTTGGACCTGACCGAGAGGTTTACCAGCTTTTCGTGCAAAGTCGCGGGATCCACCGCGCCGAACAAGACCTCCTGGGAGGGATCCGGAGTCGTGATCGTGAGCTCGATCTTCGGGTTGACGGTCGCTCTTGCCGTGACGATGCCCGATGCCGTGCTGTTCGGGTCGCCCGTACCCTGGTAGGTCACGACATCCGCCCCAGCGAACACCGTCATGGCGGCCAGCAACGCCACCGCGACTACCGCTACTACGATCGCTTTCATCTTCATGGTTCTGTCTCCTTTTCTGTCTACGGGATACTCCTCGACCGGGAGTACCCGGTCTTGACGCCTATGTAATGTATCGGGAAGTGTGACAACGCACACAATGGTGGTCTGACGGGGGGATGAATGGTGCGATAATCGGCAGGCAAGCACTGTCATTTCACGGAACCAGTGGGATAGGCGGCGCATAAGGAAGATGAGCGGCTGTACGCAGTCAGACGTTCCGCCGCCAGATGGCGCACGGCCGGCCCATTGCCGCATCGCGGCGCACGTCACCGATGCGTCGTCCGGCGCAGAGATTCAAGTCACAAAGCGCCTGTCCCGATATGACGTAGTGACGCATACTGTGGTCATGCGGCGCAGAACGGACGGAGCGCATTAGATGCGCGGGTACCGGAGCGTGCGATGAGTGCAAGCACATGTCGGTCGCAGACGGACCGGCGCATTATACGGAACGACCACCCTGGCGGTCGACATGTCGGTCCCCGCTGGCGCATCGCCGCGCCTGCTGTGCGCACGCTCCTTATCGCCGCGGTCCTGTCGATGAGTCCGCTCGCGCCTCCGGGTGACGCAGGCGCGCTCGTCCACCCGGTCACAATCACCATCGATGGGGCCTTCGCCGATTGGACGGCGGTCCTCGCCGATCCCGACAACACGAAGACCGACCCTGTCGGAACTGCGGATCCGGATGCACCGCACGCTCAGGCGGACATTTCGCAGGTCGCCGCGACGTTTAACACGACCCATCTCTTCGGCTTCGTCCGCATCAACTCGACATCGGTAAACCAGCGGCGCAACTTCCGGGCCTACCTAGACTTGGACGGCGACGGCCGGATGACGAGCGTCGATCGCGTGGCCATCATCTCGTACAACCCAGCCGGCGGCGCCCCCAGACGCTGGTGGGCGACGTACACGCCCCAGAACCCGGCGGGAGACCCGCTCTTGGGCAACGGCTCTAGGCCTCCCGGGATCATCAACACGCCCACCGAGGTCACCGACACCAGCTTCACCGCCTCTACTATCACCACGCAGCGCATCGAGTTCGCGATCACGTGGGCACGTCTCGGTGTCGCTTCGGGAAGCCCCGTGAACATTCAGTTTGCGGCTCTGCCGAGCACAACGAACCTGTTCACTCTGAGCAACACCCAGGTGGACAACGCGAACGTGGTGTCGATGCGTCACTTCGGTGTCACGCTCGTGCCGAGCACGACTGCCGCCGCCGAACTGGGGAGTATCGCCACCTACTCCCACACCGTCACCAACACCGGCAACGACACCGAGACATTCAACCTGACCGCAACCTCATCACTCGGATGGAGCGTCGCGATCAAGGACGCCTCGACCGGAGTTCCGCTCTCCTCGGTGACACTAGCGCGCAACGCGAGCCGTGCCATCGTCGTCGAGATCACGGTACCGGCGAATGCTCCACCGGGCTCGCGCGACGTGACGACGGTGCGAGCCACTCATGCCACGCGTCCGACGATCACAGCGACCGCCACCGACACGACCGTCGCGGGGGCCGTGGTCGTCGAACCGGACCGCACCGGATCGATAGCGCCGGGCAACATCATCGAATACGCCCACACGGTCACCAACGCGAGCAGTGTCACAGAGACGCTCGCGCTGTCGGCGACTTCCTCGCAGGGGTGGACGGTGGGCATCTTCGCCACGGACGGCA
>CAMTXY010000074.1:0-2651 GCA_947085795.1 uncultured Actinomycetes bacterium
ACTGTGCACGAAGTAGACCGCCGGGCCCTCGGGGATTCCGTCGAACAGCACGCTGCCGCACGGGTACTCGACGCTGTTCCAGCCGATATGCGGCACCTTCACGCCGCCCGGCAGCCGTTCGCAGCGGCCGGGCACGACCCCGAGCCCTTTCCACTCACCGTCTTCGAGTCCGACGGTCGCCAACAGCTGCAGCCCCAGACAGATGCCGAGGAACGGCGCGCCGCCCGCGATCCGCTCGAGCATGACCTCGCGGATACCGCTCTCACGCAAGTTGGCGGCAGCGTCGCGAAACGCACCGACACCGGGCAGCACGATGCCGTCGGCCGCCGCAATCACCGCAGGGTCATCGGTGACGAGCACGTCGGTGATACCGGCGTGCTCGAAGCCCTTCTGGACGCTGCGCAGGTTGCCCATGCGGTAATCGACGATCGCGATCACAGCGAGCCCTTCGTCGAGGGCACGCCGACGACTCGCGGGTCGGTCGAGACAGCCTCGTACAAGGCGCGGGCGACCGCCTTGAAGACCGCTTCGATGATGTGGTGGCTGTTCTCTCCCGCCAAAGTGCGAACGTGCAGCGTCAGGCCGGCGTTCGCGGCGAAGGCGGTGAGGAACTCCTTGGCCAAAGTCGTGTCGAACGTACCGATGAGCTCGATGGGAAGATCTACCGCGTAGAACAGTCCGCCCCGGCCCGAGATATCGATCGCCGCAAGCACGAGCGCCTCGTCCATGGGGACGGCGGCCGAGCCGAACCGCCGAATCCCCGCTTTCTCACCGAGGGCCTCGGCGAACGCCTGCCCGAGCACGATGCCGACGTCCTCGACGGTGTGGTGGGCGTCGACGTGCAGGTCACCGGTCGCCTCAACCAACAGGTCGAGCAGGGCGTGGCGCCCGAAAGCGTCGAGCATGTGGTCGAAGAAGGGGATTCCTGTGGCGACCGACACGACGCCCGGCCCGTCGAGGTCGAGCGACAGGCGGATGTCGGTCTCTTCGGTGGTGCGGGTGATCGTCGTACGGCGTGCCATCGTCAGTACCCCACTTCCCCCATCGCCTCGTGTGCGGCGACGGCCCCGTTGGTCATGATCTGCGACGCCCGGCGTGCAAGAAGCACATCGCGCACGGCTTCGAGAAACGCGATGTTCTCCTCGGCGGAACCGATCGTGACGCGCAAGCAATCCTTCAGTCCGGGCGTGCGCGAGAGATCGCGGATGAGCACCGAGTGGCCGTGGAGTAGATCGCGCCAGAGCGCCGACGCGTGTTCGACGCGGAAGAGCACGAAGTTCGCCTCGCTCGGGAAGACCTCGACGCCATCGAGTTCGGACAGCCCGTGCATGATACGGTCGCGCTCGCGCATGATGTCGCGGATCGCGTTTTCGAACACAACGCGCTCGCGGAACACCTTGAGCGCGACCCACTGGGAGAACGCGTTGACCGAATACGGCTGGCGGACCTTCATGATCTCGCGCACGACGTCCTCTTGACCGAGCAGGTAGCCGACGCGCATGCCGGCGATCGAGAACGCCTTGGAGAACGTCCGCAGGATCACGAGGTTGCGGTGACGATCCATGTGCGGGCGCATAGTGTGACGCGAGAATTCGAAGTACGCCTCGTCGACAAGTACGAGCGCATCGGAGGCGTTGAGCGCGTCGATGAGGAACGTCTCTGGACACAGGTTGCCGGTAGGATTGTTCGGGTTGGCGATCATCACGATGTCGACATCGCCTTTTCCGAGTCGCTCGAGTACCGCATCGGCATCCACGCCGAACGCCGCGTCGCGCGGGATGCGCACCACGCCGGTGCCGGTGACCTGCGCGTCGATGCCGTACATCGCGAAGGTGGGCGGCAGATCTATGAGCGTGCGTCCCGGTCCACCCCACGCCAACAGGATGTCGAGGATCAACTCGTCGCCGCCGTTGCCGATGAGCACGTTGGCGGCATCAAGACCGTTGGCCTCGGCGATGAGCGAACGCAGCTCGCGTGCGGTCGGATCCGGGTAGCGGTTGAACTGGAACCGGCCGATGCGGGCTGAGAGCCATTCGAGAAGCTCACCGGGCAGGTTGGCTGGGTGCTCGTTGCTCGCGAGCACGACATCGGCCTTGATGTCCTTGGTGTCGTATGGGACGAGCGATTCGAGCCCCGGCCGCGGGTCACGGATACGCTTCACCGGGGATCACCGCCGTCGGCGGGGTCGCCGAGATCGTCCGCCGGGTCGCCCGTCAGGTCGGCCGCGAAGCGGTCCCGCATCGACTCGAGCCGCAGCGCGATCGCGGCGCCGTGCGCCCACAGCCCCTCGCGGACGGCAAGCGTCATGGCGCTCGGCCCGTCGAGTTCAAGCGCCTCGAACGAATACGACAGCACCGAGGATTTCTTGACGAAGTCGTCGACGGACAGCGGGCTGGAGAAGCGCGCGGTACCGCCGGTCGGCAGCACGTGATTGGGACCGGCGATGTAATCGCCCACCGATTCCGGCGTCCACGGGCCGAGGAATATCGCCCCGGCGTTGCGGATACCGCTGAGGATGTCGAACGGCTCGGCCATCTGGATCTCGAGGTGCTCGGGCGCGATCAGGTCGACCGTGTCGAGCGCCGCGACGATGTCCGGGCACACGACGACCACACCGTTGCCGGTGAGCGACTGCCGCGTGATGTCGCCGC
>CAMTXY010000075.1:0-2067 GCA_947085795.1 uncultured Actinomycetes bacterium
CGACAACATCCCGCACGTCAAGGCGTTCTGGATCATGGTGGGCCTCAAGATCGCACAGCTCTCCACGGCCTTCGGCGTCGACGACATCGACGGCACCGTGGTCGAGGAGAAGATCACGCACATGGCCGGAGCGACGACTCCTGAGGCGCTCACAAAGGAAGATCTCGTGGGCATGATCGCAGAGACCGGGCACGTGGCGGTCGAGCGTGACACCCTCTACCGTGTGGTGCGCACGTACGGCGAGGAGCACGCGGCCCCTACCTGGGACGCTGGCCCGATCGGCGCCCCGCCGCGCGCGGGCGTGGCGAGCGGCACGGTGGCGACGGGGAAGTAGCTCGCGGGCCTCTCGGCGGGACGCGGGGGAAGCGGGCCGGCGAGATGGAAGATCGGCAGCCGCATTCGATACGCAACACGACAGTGGCGGCACGGCAACAGGCTGGAAACACTCGCGTGGTTGTATGGGTGCATGACTCCCGCAGCAGACATCGAGGATTCCACCCTTCCCCGTGAAGCCAGCGAGCTCGAAGCACTGCTCGAGGTCAGCCAGACGCTGGTCTCGAGCTTCGACATCGACCGCAACCTACGGCACGCGATGCGGATTCTGCACGAACGTCTCGGGCTGACGCGTGGGACGATCGCTCTCGTCGATCCGGAGACGCGCGAGATCCGCATCGCAGCGGCGTACGGACTCACACGGGCGCAGCTCACGCGCGGAATATACCGGCCGGGCGAAGGCGTGGTCGGGAGGGTCGTGGCCAGCGGCCGCGTGATGGTCGTGCCCGACATCGGCGACGAGCCGCTCTTCCTGAACAGAACCGCGTCTCGACCGGAGAAGGCCGAGATATCGTTCGTCTCGGTACCCATCATGCTTCGCGGCGAGTTGCTCGGCGCGCTCTCTGCGGACCGCGTGTTCGACGAGAGCGTCAGCTTGGACGAGGACGTGCGCGTGCTCGAAATCATCGCGTCGATGATCGCCCACGCGGTGCGGCTGTACTGGACGTACCGCCACGAGGTGTCCGAACGAGAGCGCATGCGCGGAGAGTTGCACCGCCGCTACTCACTGCCCAACATCATCGGCGAGTCCGACGTGATGCAGGAGGTCTTCCGCGTGGCCGGGAAGGTCGCCCGCTCGCAGGCGACCGTGTTCCTGCGCGGCGAGTCCGGTACCGGCAAGGAACTGATCGCACGCGGTGGCACGATCTTCCTGGACGAGGTGGGCGATGTGCCGCAGCCGCTACAGGCAAAACTGCTGCGCGTGTTGCAAGAGCGCACATTCGAGCGTCTGGGTGGCACGCGCACGCTGACCACGGACGCGCGGATCGTCTCGGCGACCAACCGGGATCTCGAGGCGATGTCAAAAGTCGGCGAGTTCCGCGAGGATCTCTACTGGCGCCTCAACGTGGTGCCCCTGTTCCTGCCCGCGCTGCGCGAACGCCGAGATGACCTCCCCCTACTCATCGAGCACTTCCTGGAGCGCTTCAACGCGACGTCCGGCGCCGAGGTGCGGTTCACCCCCGATGCGATGCACAGGCTGATGGGCTACCCCTGGCCCGGCAACATCCGCGAGCTGGAGAACACCATCCAGCGCCTCGTGGTGCTAGCCGACGATGACGAGATCAACGCCGCTGACCTACCGCTGCACATCCTCATGCACGACGTGCCTGAGGAGGGCAGCGTGACCGGACTCACGCTCGACGAAGAAGTCGAGGTACTCGAACGTCGCCGAATTCTCGCGGCGCTGCGCACCAACGGTCACGTGCAGGCGAAAGCGGCGCGGGCGCTGGGTATCAGCGCGCGGCAGCTGGGCTACAAGATGCGTAAGTACGACATCGAGGGCGGCTGACAAGCCGACCGAGTCTTCGCGCCTACTCAACACCCAACATGACGGCGCTCGCCTTGAAGATGGCGACGACTTCCTTGCCCTCGATCAGGCCGAGGTCGTCTGCCGCCTCGGAAGTGAGTGTGGCGCTGACGTGCTGACCAGCGACGTCGACCTTCACCATCGCGGTGACGGGACCCCGGACGATCGAGACGATGGTACCGGTCAGTTGGTTGCGGGCTGAGAGC
>CAMTXY010000076.1:0-2096 GCA_947085795.1 uncultured Actinomycetes bacterium
CCGCGAGCTGGGCGTACGTCACCGTCGTGCCCGGCTCGATCTCGCGCAACGCGTTCCAGACCTGTTGTTGGAAGGCCGTTCCGCGTACGTCGAGCGGGACACGTGCCGGAGCACCGGGCGTGTCGACGAGCTCAGCGATCGCGCACAGCCAGGAGGCCCCATCGGCGGTGTCGGGCTCGACCGTAGCCTGCGAGAATCGCGTACGGAGTTCGTCGAGAAGAGCGGTGTCGGATTCGCCGAACGCGGCGAAACAGACGCCGCGGCGGGTGCGGGCGACGACGAGCCGCCCGAGCGAGGTGTCGGTGAACGCGTAGCGCACGACCTCCCCGGGGGCGCCGTTGCGGTGGGCGGCCGGCGTCATGCCGAGCAGATCGGCGGCGATGTCGCTCTCGTGGGTCATCGGCATGCTCCTCGGACGGTTGGTCTCCGTGGTGAACATACAGCTGCCGTCCGTCCGTCCGCCCGCTATCCGAAACGCGTCAGAATCCGTGATCAGCCGCACGCTCCCGGAGCGCAACACGGAGACGCCATGCGGATGAGCTGCGCGGAGCGCTCGAACTCGGAGTCGAGCATACAGGTGGGATCCTCGCCCATGGGGTCGCCTTCGGCGTGCCACGCCTTGGTGCGACAGCCGTAGCAGATGCCGAGGTAGTCGCATTCGCCGCATTTGCCTGTCACGGGCTGGCGGCGGAGATCGAACAGTATTTCGACCGCTTGCTGCACGATGGTGTCTCGGATATTGCCGATCGTCCAATCCTGGGCGAACTGGCAGGGCATGATGCCGCCCTCGGAGTTGATGTTCATGTGACCCTTGCCCACCGGGCACGCGGTCATGATCTTGAGCCGCTCGGTGGTGCGGGTGATGTCGTAGCCTTTCTTGACAAGACGTTCCGCGATGTACGGTACGAACGATGGCATCGCGCCGATGTCGTACTCTAGGCCCTTTTCGCCGCTTTCGATAGCAGCTAGGGTGTCGTCGAGGATGAAATCGGCCAGCTCGCGCCATTGCGAGGCGGTGATGCGGTTGTCCTCGCCGTCCTCCGAGCGACCGGATGTTATGAGGTCGCACAGGTAGATGAGGCTGGCATCGAGGTCCTTGGCCTCCTGGATGAGGGCGTAGATGAAAGGCCAGGTGTCTTTGGACAGGGCGGTCTTGACGGCCACGCCGACGCCCTCTTCGCGCAGGATCTTGATCGTTTCGACGACGCGCTTGCGCGTTCCGGGCACTTTGACGAGTGCGTCGTGGAATTCGTCGGGGCCGTAGAGGGAGGTGGCGATGTAGCTCACGCCGGCCGTCTTCAGGCGTTTGGCGACATCGCGGTCGATGAGCGTGGCGTTCGTCGAGACGGTGACCTGGATGCCGTGCCTGCGGGCCTCTTCGAGCATCTCCCAGAAGTTAGAACGCATCATCGGTTCTCCACCCGAGAGGAACAGCAGGGGCACTTGGGATTCGCCCATCTGCCGGAGGATCTCGATGGTGTCCTCGTCGGAAAGCTGGTCGGGCTTCGCGTGCCCGTCCGCGGCCATGTAGCAGTGTTCGCACAACAGGTTGCAGCGGTTGGTGATGTTCCAGATGACCTCGCTGGGCCGACCGAGCGTGTAGGCCTTCACAGCCTTGTCCTCGATGGCGGTGAGTGGGCCGCTGTTGAAGAAAAGCGAGCGGACATGTGCCACGGAAGCCTCCAGGTCTTGATGACGTCCCGCGCCGACGAATTCCACGGTGGGATGTATGTCAGCATATCAGGTATGCAACGCTTGTGCCACCATTCACAAAGTAACAGGTGTTACGGTTGGCTGCTGTCACACGGGTTCCTCGGCCCGTACATCGGCGGGTTTCTGTATGGGTCGCCGATGCCGGTGCGGGTGATAGCGGTCGCGTTGGACACCCCGCCTACGGCGCAACCAGCCTATCCAGCTTCAACAAGACCTCCGTGACGATCTCCGATGGCGCCCTGCAGAGGAACTCCGTCCCGCGCGACCTCCAGTCGAGGCTCTTCGCTTGGTCCGACAGGATGACGCCCTGTACGGGAAGCCCGTCTGGAACCGCGACCTCGAACGGGTAGCCCTTCACCTGACCGGTGATCGGGCACAGAATC
>CAMTXY010000077.1:0-4208 GCA_947085795.1 uncultured Actinomycetes bacterium
AAAGCCTGCGGCCCACACGAAACATTAACACTAACCGAATCGTGCCCGAATCTTTTTTCGGCCATATAGGGCGATACTCTTTCTAGATGTTTGACCGAGGTGTTTTGTGAAGTGGAGGTCGAGGACGATGTCACTTATCGTTGCTACGCTACTGGTGGTCGGCGGTCTGGTCGGTGCGGCGATCCTTGCACTGGCGGTTCCCGCCCTGCTCGGACTGATGGCGTACGACACGATCAAGTCCCGTGAAGTCACTGTCGAGCGCATCGAGGACGTCAAGATGCGGATTGCGACGGAGCGTACCTTCGCGCGTGGCTTCGTCGTCTTGGGCGGCGCGTTCTGGTCGATCGCCATGCTTGACGGACTGTACTCGTTTCGCGAGACGGGCCTGAGCTACGCATTGATGGCGGCGATGGTTCCGTTCGTCGCGATTGCCGTGACCCTGATCATCGGGTGGTACTTCGAGCGGGTGGCCGCTGCGATTCTCGCACTGGCATCCGTCGCGGTCGTCGCCTGGGGCACGATCTATCAATTCGAGATCGGCATGTGGTTCATGGTCGGCATCTTCCTGATAGGTCCCATGTTGACCGCTGCTACGCTGTTCTGGCTGGCTCGCAGGGACCAGGATGCGTTGGAACTCGCAATCAAGCTCAGCCTCGACCAGTCCCAACTTGTTCCGATCCGCAGCGCGTAAGCACGGGACACAGCAGGTATATCTTCACGAAGGCCGGCGGGCGACCGTCGGCCTTCTGCGTGCGCTGCTCCCGGTACTGCATCATCGGTGACGGCATGCGTTTCGAGAACGGGGCGGTTGTCACCGATCACGCCAAGCATGCGAGAAACGACTCGCTCAAAGGTATCAAGTCGATGCTGAAGAGCGACTCGGATCGCGTCGCCGCATCGGGGGGAGCGGCTGGCTCCAGCTGTCGAACATGGCTGCGAAGGACGGCTACACGTTGAAGCGAACGTGCAGGATGTCGCCGTCGGAAACGACGTAGTCCTTGCCCTCGACCTGTAGGCGACCGGCGTTCTTGACGGCTTGCTCGGAGCCGTACTCCATGAAGATCACGTACGGGGTCACCTCGGCGCGGATGAAGCCGCGCTCGAGGTCCGAGTGGATGCGCCCGGCCGCCTGGCGGGCCTTCGTGCCCCGGCGAATCGTCCACGCGCGAACCTCGTCGTGGCCGACGGTGAAGAACGAGATGAGGTCGAGCAGCCCGTACGCCGAACGGATGAATCGCACAAGCGCGGGCTCGGCAAGACCGAGGTCGTCGAGGAACGCTGCCTGGTCAGCGGGGTCTAGCGCGGCGATGTCGGCTTCCACGCTCGCGGAGAGCACGAGCCCGGCTGCGTGAAGCTCCTCGAGGCGCGCGGCGAAAGCAGCGCTCATCGGCTCGGTGGCACGGCCTTCGTCACGGTTGAGCGCGACGAGCAGCGGTCGGTCGGTCAGGAGTTCGAAACCGCGCAGCGGGTCGCGGTCGAGTTCTGCGGCGGTGAGCGCGCGCAGCGGCCGTTCCGCTTCGAGCGTGTCGCGCATCGTCTCAAAGAGCGCGATCTCCTGCGGCGAGATATTCTCCTTCTGTGCCCGGGAGAGCCTGCGCTCGACGATCTCGAGGTCGGCGAAGACGCACTCGGTGTGGAACGCCTCCAGGTCGCGCATCGGGTCGGTGTCGCCGTCCACGGCGGGGTTCTCGAAGTCGCGCACGACGAGGCAGAGCGCGTCTTGCTCGCGGATCTGCTGGAGTGCGCGCGTGGAAAGCCCCATCTTCCCGGCACCATGCTCGCCGGGGACGTCGCAGAAGATCATCTCGGCGTAGGTGGTCTTCTTCGGCGAGAAGATCGCCGAAAGTGCGTCGATGCGCTCATCAGGCACACGCACGGTGCCGAGCCTGAGCTCGCCGCCGAAGCCGACGGGCACGTCGAGTCCGGTCATAGTGTTGAAAACGGTGGTCTTGCCTGAGCCGGCGAAGCCGACGAGTCCGATCTTCATGGCTCCCTCGAACGTCGTGGACGGTGCGCGGTGTACGTCACCTCGTAGAGGATACCCGAGTGGGGCCGAACGCATGAGAGTCCGGTCGCAGGCCCATACTGGTTGTCTCGCCCGGAGCCTACAACAACAAGAGCGGATCGGTGGGGCGCTGGCATCGGCGCTGGTGAAGCGAGACGGAATCGGTGCCCTGCTCCTCGCGCTGGCGAGTTCCGGCTTGATCGTCCTTGCGTTCAACGGGAAGTGGGGGGCGGCGCCGTGGAGAGGGGGATTCTGAACCCGACCGAGGCGCCCCGGTCGGGTTCAGAGTGCGCGAAGACCCCTCCACCGTGATCCTCGACGATGCGACGGGCGATCGCCAGGCCGAGTCCCGCGCCGCCTGTGTGCGGGATCCGCGCGGAGTCCGCCCGGTAGAAGCGCTCGAAGACATGAGGCAGGTCCTCGGCGGCAATGCCCGCACCGGTGTCACTCACGCGCACCTCGGCCATCACTTCGTCGTGCAGCACGGCGACTGTGACCTCGACCACACCGGCCGAGGTGTGCCGCAGCGCGTTGGAGAGCAGGTTGCGCATCACCTGGGAGAGGCGTCCCTCATCGCCCTCGATGATCACCGGGCCGGGCGGATCGCCCGCGCGCACTTCCACTCCGGGCTTCGCGAGCGCCGCCGCCCGCCGTGTCTCGTGCCAAGCGAGGGCGGCGATGTCGAGCGGCTGCATGGCGTAGGCGAGGCGGCCAGCCTCGGCCAGCGCGAGTTCCTGCAAGTCGTCGACGAGGCGCGAGAGTTGCGCGAGGTCGTCGACGAGCGACTCGAGGCGATCGGTTTCGATTGCGATCACGCCCTCGGCCATTCCTTCGGCCTGTACTCGTGCTGCGGCGAGTGGGTTACGCAGCTCGTGTGCCACGTCGGCGACCATCCGACGCCGTAACTCCTCGGCTTCCTGGAGAGCGTCGGCCATAGCGTTGAAGCTCTCGCCGAGTGCCGCCACTTCGCCCGGCCCGCCGGTCTGAACGCGGTGTGTGAGGTCGCCAGCGGCGAGGAGTGCAGCGCCGTCTTCGAGGCGCCTCAGCGGCTCGGTCAGCGCGCGAGCGAGCAGGAAAGCCGCGACCGCCGCGACTCCCGCAGCCACAAGACCCCCGAGAAGCACGCCGCGGTCCACGCTCGTGAGGAACGCCTGCTCGGCTGCGCCGAGCACCGCCGTGCGACCGGTTCCCATCATGCCCATGCCGCGGTGAGTCGGCAATGTCTGCACGTAAGCCGCGAGAGCCTGCGCGAAGACAGCACGGGCCACGAGTCCGACGGTGAGCACCGAGCCGAGGCCAACGGTAAGCGTGCCGAGGAAGATGCGCCAGAAGAGTCCGGATCGCAGCACGCCTCAGCCCTCGACCTTGTAGCCGACGCCGATCACGGTCCGCAGGTGGCGCGGCACGCGCGGATCCTCGCCGAGTTTGCGGCGGACGTTCTTGATGTGCGCGTCGATGGTGCGCTCGTAACCTTCGAACGCCTCGCCGGAGACGATTTCGAGGAGCTGCCCGCGGGTGTAGACCCGTCCCGGATGAGCGGCCATGGTAGCGAGTATGTCGAACTCCGTGCGAGTGAGTTCGACCACCTCTCCCGCCACGTGCACGGATCTGCACTGCAGGTCGATCATGAGGTCGCCTGCTCGCAAGGGGGTGCTGGTTGCGGCGTACGTAGCGCGGTCGGTCCGACGCAGCACCGCCTTGACGCGCGCCACGACCTCACGCGGGCTGAAGGGTTTGGTGACATAGTCGTCCGCGCCGACCTCGAGTCCGATGAGGCGATCGATCTCATCGCTGCGCGCGGTGATGAGGATCACCGGGAGGTCTAAGGCCTGGAAGCGGCGAGTGAGCTCAAGACCGTCGAGACCGGGCAGCATGATGTCGACGAGCGCGAGGTCGGGGTGGCGCTCCTCGGCCAGGGTGAACGCTTCGAGGCCGTCGGTTGCGGTCAACGTGGCAAAGCCCTCGGCGTGCAGGTATTCGGCGAGGACTTCGACGATCTTGACGTTGTCGTCGACCACAAGAACGGTTCTCATCAGGTACTCCTTAAGGGCGTTCACACATTGAGTATGACACGCAAAGAAGACGAGTTCTAAAGAACTCGTCTTCTCGTGGGAAGCGAAGACTGCAAATATGCCCTACTGAGCGCTGGAGCAAGCTTCGCCGCCGCAGGCGCCGCCAGCCTGGCCGCGTCTGCCACCCATGC
>CAMTXY010000078.1:0-4621 GCA_947085795.1 uncultured Actinomycetes bacterium
CTCGCTGCTCCTGCGCCGGTTCAAGCCGAGCCTGCGCAAGGCGGCCGCGTAAGACCGAAAGAAAGGATGCTTCCGATGAGGAGGTTTGCGATATTCGCCACTGCTGCGCTTGTCGTGGTGCTCGCGGTGCTGCTTACGACCTGGACGTTCGCCCAGGCGCGTGCGTATGAGTACATGATGGTGGGCGTCGTGGTGGCCGAGGACAACGTGACCCTCGAGGTCGAGGATCAGATCGGCGCGAAAGACACGATCGTCGTGTCCAGTGTGCTCGCTCCGGATGACTCGTGGATCGTCGTGCACCTCGACGACGACGGAATGCCGGGCGAACGAATCGGCCTGCTGCAGGTGGAGAAGGGCGAGAGCCGCGACCTGGTGGTGCAGCTCGACGAGCCGGTCATGACACCGGACGTCATCGTCGCCCTGCACGCTGATCGCGGTAGGCTCGGCACGTTCGAGTTCGACGGGGACAAGTTCCGCAAGAGTCCCGACAAGCCGTATTTCGTCGGCTTCGAGGAGGTCGCCAGGGTCGTATCGGTCGCTGAATTCGGCGTCGAGGCCGGCGAGGGCGAGGCGGCCATCGAACTCTCGGACCAGCCGGGAGTCAGCGACTCGCTGCTCATCGATCGCGCCGTGGCTCCGACAGGCGCGTGGGTCGTCGTGCATCTGGATGACGACGGCATGCCCGGAATGCGCGTGGGCCTCAAAGCGATACCGCAGGGCGAGAGCGTTGGATTCAGCGTCGATCTCGATGCCGAGGACGGCCTGACCGACAAGCTGTTCGTCGCGGTCCACGCGGATCGAGGCGTCATAGGCGAGTTCGAATTCGACATGGACAACAAGCTTGAAAGTCCGGACCAGCCGTACTTCATCGAAGGCGAGGAGGTCGCGACCGCGGTAGCGGTCAAGTGACCCGAGGCCCCGTGCCTCGCTCGCATGGAAGGGGCCGCCTCGTGCGGCCCCTTTCGCGACTCCAGCACAGTAGAGTGGTAGTATACTCCGAACGCCATCCGCCATTCGACGCCGAGGAGACCGCGATGCTCTCACTGGCACTGCCCAAAGGCTCGCTTGAGGAGCAGACGCTCCTTCTCTTCGCGCAGGCCGATCTCGAAGTACGTAAGTCGAGCCGCGCGTACAACCCGACCATCGACGACCCACGCATCAGCCGGGTCAAGATCCTGCGCCCCCAAGAGATCCCGCTGTTCGTGCAGGACGGCTACTTCGACATCGGTCTATCGGGGCATGACTGGGTGTGCGAGAGCGGCGCCGATGTGGTCGAGGTCGCCGACCTGCCGTATGCCAAGACGGGCACCGGTGTCGTCCGCATGGTGTTGGCGGTCCCAGACGATTCGGAGATCTCCTCGGCGCATGACATCAAGCCGGGCAGCCGTATCACGACGGAGTTCCCGAAGGTCACAAAGGCGTTCTTCGACGAGCTCGGCATCGACGTCGAGGTGTCGTTCTCATACGGAGCGACCGAGGCGAAGGTTCCCGAGATGATGGATGCGCTCGTGGATCTGACCGAGACAGGCTCGACGTTGCGGCGCAACGGCCTGAAGGTCGTCGATATCATTCTGGAGTCCACGACGCGTCTGCTCGCGAGCCACGAGGCGTGGAGTGATCCGGTCAAACGTCCCGCGATCGAGGAGATCCGCACGCTGCTCCTCGGAGTTCTCGAGGCGCGTGGACGTGTGTTGCTGTCGATGAACGTGTCCGAGCGGTGTCTCGAAGCGGTCGTCGCGACGCTGCCCGCGATGAAGCGGCCCACCGTCAACCGCTTGTACGGCTCGAACGACTACGAGATCACCACCGTCGCCGACAAGCGCACCGTCAACGTGCTCATCCCGCAGCTCAAGGCTGCAGGCGCCGAGGACATCCTCGAGATTCCGATCACCAAGATCATCCGTTAGGATCCGGCCGCACCATGGCATGTCGCTCGCATGTTCGAACCTGCCGAGGAGGTCATGTTCATGCGCATCGCGGTCATCGGAGCCACCGGCCGGACCGGCCGGCACATCGTCACACAGGCGCTCGGTCATGGCGACGAGGTCGTGGCCTTCGCGCGAACGCCGGAGTCGGTCGATCTGGCGCACCCTCGACTTGAGATCGTCAGCGGTGACGTGCGCGACCTCGATTCTCTGCGAGCCGCTGTCGCAGGGTGCGATGCGGTCGTCTCGGCGATCGGCGCGAAGCCTGGCGGCAGAGTCGACCTGTACTCGGCGGGTATCGCCAACATCATGCAGGCGATGGCGGAACACGATGTGATGCGGCTTGCCGCCATCAGCGCGGCCGGGACGTTCGCGCGCAACGACCGCAACCTCACGCTAGGCTACAGGCTCCTCATGCGCGCGACCTTCAAGGGCTTGTACGACGATCTCGAACGCATGGAGACCCGGATCATGGCGAGCGGCATGGAGTGGACGATCGTCCGTCCCTCGGGGCTGACCGACGGGCCGCAGACGGGCGAGTACCGCATCGGCCTGGACGGCAGGCCGCTGTCGGCCGGGTCCCGGGTGTCCCGTGCGGACGTCGCAGGGTTCGTGCTCAAGTCCCTCAAGGTCGACACGTGGCTGCGCCGGGCGGTCTCGATCGCGTACTGACCGGAAGCCTGTCGTAACGGAAGCGTTTCGTGGATACTTGCCCTATGTACCAGCAGGACTACATCCTTCGCCTGATCGAGACGGTGGGCGCCGTCTTCCGCCGCATGGTGTTTCTGATCCGTAACGGGCAGCCGGCCGAAGCGCTCGAGATTTCGCGGGAGGCCGTTGAGCTTGTGGCGGAGACCGACATCGGGCTCATCGACGCGCTGACCGCCGAGAGCGTGCTATCGCTGCTCAGCGCGGGCGGGACGCTCGACGCACCAAGAGTCGCGCTTCTCGGCCTGGCCCTGCGGCGGCGAGCCGATGCGCTCGAGGCGTCCGGCCAGCTCACCGAGGCGGCACGCCAGCGCGACAAGGCCGAGGTCCTGCTGGAGGCGGCGGTCAGGAAGGATCCTGACGTGAAGGAGATACTGGAAGGCCTCGGTTAGCGGGAGGAAGCGTGCTCGAGAACCTGTTCTACCAGACCGCGGCCGCGCTGACTCTGGCGGCCGTTGTCGGGGCGATCGTCATGAAGCTACGCCAGCCCCTCGTCGTCGGCTTCATCCTGACAGGACTGCTGGCGGGTCCGGCCGCGCTCGGCTGGGTCACTCCGGAAAGCCCCCTTGAGCTGCTTTCGGGCATGGGCGTCGCCGTGCTGCTGTTCGTGGTCGGACTCAAGCTCGACCTGGATCTTATCCGCAGCGTCGGTCCGGTCGCGTTGGCCACAGGACTGGGTCAGGTCGCCTTCACCTCGATCGTGGGCTTCGGCATCTGTCTGGCGTTGGGCATGTCGGTCGTCGAGGCCGCCTACGTCGCCATCGCCCTGACGTTCTCGAGCACGATCATCATCGTCAAGCTGCTGTCCGACAAACGCGAGATCGACTCGCTGCACGGGCGTATCGCGGTCGGATTCTTGATCGTCCAGGACATCGTCGTGGTTTTCCTGATGATCGGCTTGTCCGTTTTCGCCGGTGGGGATGAGACGCTCGCGGCGGCAGCGTTTCGCGTGATCGTGACCGGCGGGGTGTTCATGCTTGGCATCGCGGTGCTCATGCGATGGGTGTTGCCACGACTGCTCGATGAGCTGGCGAAGGTGCCGGAGCTGCTCGTGCTGTGCGCGATCGCGTGGGCGATCGCGCTCGCCGCGCTTGGTGACGCGCTCGGTTTCAGCAAGGAGGTCGGCGCATTTCTGGCCGGCGTGTCCATCGCGTCGACCCCGTATCGCGAGGCGGTCGCATCCCGACTCGTGAGTCTACGCGATTTCCTGCTGCTCTTCTTCTTCATCGAGCTGGGTTCGCGACTGGATATCGCTTCCGCGGGTGCACGCCTTCCGGAGGCGCTCACACTCTCGGCGTTCGTGCTCATCGGCAACCCGCTCATCGTCGTCGCGATAATGGGCTGGATGGGGTATCGCAGACGCACGGCGCTACTCTCGGGCCTGACCGTCGCGCAGATATCGGAATTCTCGCTCATCTTCGCGGCGCTGGGTGTCTCGCTGGGTCACATCGGAGGAGACACCCTGGGACTCGTCACGGTGGTCGGCATCATCACCATCGGCTTGTCGACCTACCTCATCCAGTATTCCCAGAGATTCTACGAGCTGCTAGAGCGACCGCTGCGGGTGTTCGAGCGTCCGGTTGCGATACACAAGAATCTCACGGAGGAGGTGATCGGGCCTGCGCGCGCCGATGTCATCGTGTTCGGCCTTGGACGCTTCGGTGACAAGATTTCGGCCGGTCTCATCGCACGTGGCGTGACGGTGCTCGGCGTCGACTTCGACCCTGGCGCGGTGCGCGAGGGTCACACGATGGGGACGATGGGGATGTACACGCAGTACGGGGATGCCGAGGACCCGGAACTCGCGGCGTCGTTGCCCCTGCGCTCGGCCTCGTGGGTCGTCAGCACGCTGCCGCAGCTCGAACTCAACATCGTGCTTCACGACGCCATCAGGAGCTACGGGTTCGTCGGCCGCTTCGCCGCGACGGCGCACAACGAGACCGATGCCCGCAGGCTCGCCGACCGAGGTGTCGATCTGGTGCTTGAGC
>CAMTXY010000079.1:0-3571 GCA_947085795.1 uncultured Actinomycetes bacterium
CAGCGCCAATTGGGAGAAGGCGAGGCTGTTGCATCCTGTGGAGCCGACCACGATGGTGTCTTCGGGATTCGGAAGGGACGCGACCACAAGGCGGAACGCCAGGGCGAGGTTGCACCCCGCGCACAGGGGGTGTTCCTCGAGGAGTTCCTTGAAGCTGCCGAGTTCACCCACGCTCCGGGGGTTCCCGAAGGGTCCTTTCTCCACGAGCTCCTTGTACTCCTGGGGCATTACATCCTCGAAATGAGGATTGATCCGGGTTATGTTCAGGGACATGCGAACCTCCTTCAGTGACGAGGCGCTCTTAGACGCCGACGAAGTTCTTCTCCTTTATCACCTGAACGATGACCTCTGGGGGCATGGTCATGCCGCCGTACACCCTCGGACCGAGGACGATGCGGTCGTTGTTGGGGATTACCGAAGCCACTTCGCGGTGGAACCAGCCCGTCCGGTTGAACTCGGGAACGACGATCATCTCGGCGTTCGCCAATGCGGCCCGAATCTCCTCGGCGGGGAAAGGACGGATCGACTTGACCTTGACCAGGCCTACCTCGATGCCCTCCTCCTTCAGCAGGGTGATCGCCTCTCGCGACTGGGCGACAGCGGTGCCCGAAGCCACGATCTGGATGGGAGCCTCTGGGTTCTCCTGCTCGATGAAGCTTCCCAGATAGCGCTTCAGGTGTTTTTTCGCCCGGTAGGCGGCGGCCATCGTCTCCTGCTGCCAGCTCGCATGGGCCGCATAGCTGATGTAGTTGCTCTTCATCACGAAGGGATCCCTCATGAGTCGGAAGGGGGGCGTCTCCATGTCCACGTGAGCGACCGGAGAGAGGGCGGGGTTGTACGGCTTCAGTGTCACGTCTTCGGTCACGACGTTCACGTTCTGACTGGTGTGGGTGACGAAGAACCCGTCCACGAAGACCCCGATCGGGATATGGACGGTCGTCTGCTCCGCCACGTCGAAGCTCATGAGCAGCATGTCGTAGAGCTCCTGGGCGTTCTCCGCATGCAGCATGATCATGCCGGTGTCGAGCAAGAAGCCCATCTCGATCGTGTCGGGCTGGATCGTCAGGGGGGCATTGATGCCGCGGGTCATGAAGGCCATCACGACCGGCAACCGCGATCCTACCCACATGGGGAAGTTCTCGAAAGCCCTAAGCGTGCCGGGTCCGCAGGTGGCCGTGAAGGTCCTGACGCCTGCCATCGCCGCGCCGGCGATCTGGGACATGACCGCGAACTCGTTCTCGCCTCGGAAGTACTCCTTGACGTACCCCTCGGCGTACAAGTCGCCGACCAGGTGCATGCTCTCGCTCTGGGGGGTGATGGGGTAGGAGATGGCCATGTCGATGTTGGCTCGCCGGACCGCCTCGCGCACCGCCTCGCTACCGGTGATGAAGCGCTTCTCGCGCTTGGCTTCGAAGAGCATGTAGGAGGTGGAAACCTCTTTCAACTCAGGCTTAGGTCGCGACATGGGCTATCCTCCTCCTCGGTTTTTCAGCTCTCTGACCGCGTCGAGCAGCATCTTGAGGGTGTCGTTGTCAGCGTCTCTCAGGGAAGCGTTGGCCTCCTCGTGTCCCTCCTCGGCGCAGAGCGCGACGGTGTAACAGTCAGTGCCGCCCCTGATAATCTTCAGCGCCAGATTTGCCTGGTGGCAGTGGACCCCGATGAACACGCCCACATCGATCTTGTTGTGCCAGATGGTGAGGTTGGGGTGGTTCGGGTTGATCTCGACCTCGGGATTGATCATGGGGTACTTGGGCCGGTAGTCCGGCATGGGGATGACTTTCGCGTCGATCTCGAAGGCGATCTCCCGGATCAGCCTCCCGCGCTCGATGGCGTACTCGGTGGTCTTCCAAAGAAGCAGGGGGCCGGGGAAGAACGTCGGGTTCTTCGCGCCCACCATGTACTTCGCGATCTCCCTGATTCCCGTCTCCAGGGGAACGCATTCGCCCTCGACGATGGCTTCGCCCACTTCGGGCATACAGACCCCATGCATCGCCGCAGCGGGCGGCAGGTAGCCTTCCGGGCCAGGCAGCACTCGATATGCTTCCATCCGCTTCCCTCCTTTGGGTGGTTGACACAAGACAGTAACCGTAAAGCTCGACACGTTCAACAAGTAACTATTCGGTGGCCCTCCGCAGACAGGCCTCGCTACTCACCGAACGATTCGGCGGTCCGTCACACCTGTTGCGGGTCGCGCGCGCGACGGACGTGTTCGAGTCCTATCTCGCAGCGGTTTCCCCATCCCGCCAGGAACTCCCCATCGCGTAGCACGCAGACGACCTCGCAGTTGTTCGGACAACCGCTGCACTCCAGGCCGGTCGTCTTGAACGAGATGGCGCGGACCGCGAAATCGAAGCGTTCCTCGACGCCGGATGCTTTCGCGAGAAGCGCGATGCCCAGCGCGCCCATGAGATGTCCGCAGTCGTCGACGAAGATGTCGTAGCCCGTCGCGCGGCGAAACGCCTCGACCACGCCGACGTTCTTGCTCACGCCGCCCTGGAACACGATCGGCGGCTCGATTCGCTTGCCTTTGCCGACGTTGTTGAGGTAGTTGCTCACGATCGCGTTGCATAGCCCCGCGATGATGTCCTCGGCCGCGTACCCCATCTGCGCCTTGTGCACGAGGTCCGACTCCGCGAACACGGTGCACCGTCCTGCGATCTTGGTGGGTCGCTCGCTGCGCAGCGCATACTCGCCGAAGAGCTCAACGGGGATGTCGAGGCGCCGTGCCTGCGAGGAGAGGAACGAACCCGTACCTGCGGCGCAAAGAGTGTTCATCGCGTAGTCCACAGGCACCCCGCCGCGCAGGATGATGATCTTGCTGTCCTGACCGCCGATCTCGAAGATCGTATGGACGTCGGGGTGCAGCGAGAGCGTCCCCATGGCGTGTGCGGTGATCTCGTTCTTCACGACCTGGGCACTGAGGATGGCGCCGATGAGCTCGCGCGCCGAGCCCGTGGTCCCGACCGCCACTATCTCCGCGCCCGAGCCGTCCACTCCGCGCTCCAGCTCCTCGAGCATGCGCTTGACCGCACCGATGGGGTTGCCCTCGGTCCAAAGGTAGGTACTTGCGACGATCTCGCCGCTCTCGGCAAGCACGACGCCCTTCGTCGAAATCGAGCCGATATCGATGCCCAGGTAAGCTTTAGACACGGGAGATCCCCTTCTTACGCATCTCGAGCATGTCGCAGAACGCCTCGATCCGGGTCTTCACACCGGTCTCGGCGGTCTGCGAATCGTAGCTCATGAACAGGATCGGGAACGTGTGCTCCCGCGACATCTTCTGCATGACAGCCATTGCGCTGACCTCGGGCATGCAGCCGAAGGGCTTCAGGTGCACGACCCCGTCGAATCCGTCCTCCATGAACTCGTGGGTCAGGGACACGGACTCCGTTCCGTGCGCTCCGAGGTGGTGGTGCACCCAGTCGCCGGAATGTTCGATGAGATCGTCCACGTGGCGGTATCCCTGGATTGAGTGCTCGATCATCTGCGTGATCGTCATGTGACGGTGCACCTCTACTCCGCGAAGTGCGAGCTGGCGCTCGACGTCGTAATTCGAGAAGGGCTCCATGAC
>CAMTXY010000080.1:0-2416 GCA_947085795.1 uncultured Actinomycetes bacterium
AACTGGACTTGATCGACCTCACCACCGGTAAGGAGTATCCGGGCATCGGCGTGAGGCTGGTGTCGGGGGACGAGATTCCGCAGGGCATGCTGATCACCGGATCCATCGCCC
Organism: uncultured Actinomycetes bacterium; assembly: GCA_947085795.1. Classification (GTDB taxonomy): domain Bacteria; phylum Actinomycetota; class Coriobacteriia; order Anaerosomatales; family UBA912; genus CAMTXY01. The sequence continues at coordinate 112 of CAMTXY010000080.1, forward strand.
TGTTCGAGGACGGCACAAAGCGACTGGCCGAGGTGTGGACGGTCTACCCGGGGTGAATGCACCAGAGGGTCGAATCCGTTGGACACGTAGTCGAGCGTCTGGCCGAGGAACAGGTGGCCGAGCGACCAGCGCCCTCGTCGATTGGGAAGAACTCAGGCATGGTTGCTCCTCTGCGCTATCCCCCGTCGGAGTCTGCGTCTGCCTTCGACGGGGTGTCGAGGCTCTTCGCCGCCTCGACGAAACGGTCGAAATCGCTGGGCTCGTCGTCTTCCAGCACCCGACGCGCGCCCCTGAGTCGCTCATACTCCGCAAGAGCGTGCCCCTCGGCGAGCGCGTGCGAGATGCTGCCGGCGCTGCTGAGAACGTCGCGCTCACTCAACCGCAGAAAGTCGTCGAGCTTCGCGATCCAGTCCGCCATGTGCATGGGCCGACGACTGCGTGCCCGCAACTCCGCGAAGTCCAAGTACGCCGAGACGATCAGGTTGAGGGCCTCGATCTCGTGCTGCTGGAGGTAGTTCTTCGCCACGGTCACGTCACTCTTTCGAATGGAACCTTCCGGCGCGTTCTTCCAGCTCGTGAGGCCCATGTTGGGCTGATCGGCGTCGGCGCGCGAGGCGACCACCTCGGCGGCAGTATGCCCGTGAGCGGCCCAATGCATCTTGTTCTGAACCGCTTGGAAGAACCGCAACGTGGTCTCGGAGCTGGTGTCGTAGTCGATGCTCGTCGCGAAGATGTCCGTGACCTTCTGGTAGAACATCCGCTCGCTGGAGCGGATGTCCCGGATGCGCGCAAGGAGTTCGTCGAAGTAGTCCTGGCCTAGCGTCCGACCGGCCTTGATGCGCTCGTCGTCCATGGCGAAGCCCTTGACGAGCAGCTCTGCGAGGCGAGCCGTCGCCCATTGGCGGAACTGGGTTCCGCGGTTCGAGCGCACACGGTATCCGACAGCGAGGATCGCCTCGAGGTTGTAGTGCCGAACGGTCCTCTGGACTTCTCGTCCGCCTTCGGACTGAACCTGTAAGTAGTGCTTACAAGTTGCCGCCTCTTCGAGCTCGCCCTCCTCGAAGATGCTCGCAAGGTGCTGGGTGATGTTCTGCGGCGTTGTCTGATACAGCTCGGCGATCTGCCGCTGCGTCAGCCACACGGTATCGCCGTCGAGCCTCACTTGAAATCGAGACGCTCCGTCTGTGTAGATCAGGACCTGACCGTCAGCGCGAACTGGTTCGTTGCCACTATCAGCAATCACAACTGCCCCTTTCGAGTTCCCTCCGCTCAGAGTAGCGCGTAACACTGACACTCTGGCAATCAGGCTTCGTCCCTGGTCGAAGAGCAGGTGGTCGAGCGACCAGCGCCCTCGTCGATCAGGGAGAGCTCAGGCATGGCGGCTTCCCCCTAGTCCCCCCAAGGCCGTCCTGCACGGCTACGTGGTGGCAACCGGAACACAACCCGGCAACTCGACGAATGCGTCGTTCGCCAACGGTGTGCTCTTCTTGATATGCAGCGCCTTGCCGCGCTCATTGCACCACGCTCTCACGCGCGCGGCTGCGCCTGCATAGAATCCGTGCTCGCGATCGTACGAGGTTGCCAGCGCGTTGTAGTTCCACTTGCCGAACACGACGGAGTCGACAAACGAGATCCGCTCGAGGAGAGCCTCCACGTTGTCCGCAGTCACATCGATGTTCGGTGTTGGATACGGTTCGATGCTCGCCCACGTGTGGTGACCGCGATCTGCGAGCGCTTCAAGCGCGGCGATGCGCGCCTCTGCGGGGGCCGCGCCCGGCTCCCACTCCTCCCTGAACTCCTCAGAGAGTGAGACCAGCGAGATACCGTAGCTGTTGAGTGGATGCATATGCGACAATGCGCGCAGTTCATCCGGGTAGACGCCCTTCGTCAGTGTCGTCACCGGAATGCCCGCATTGTTCAGCCGCTTGATGATGCCGAGCGTCATGTCACACACGCTTGCGTCCGGGACACTCCGCACGCGGTCGTACATGAACGGATCAGTCGTGAAGCTCAAGTGCACCGATTCGATCTGCGCGTCCAACCGCGAGAGTTCCTGTTCCAACAACTCAAGGGCGTTTTCCACGACACGCGGGGTGATCCACTCCTCGTAGTCGGCTACCCGCCCCACGCGTCGAGAGAGCATCATCGCGTAGCAGGGATACCGGCAGCCATGAGAGCACCCTTGGACGTGGTTGATCGTCCACCCGCCGTACTCGACCTTGCTGCGGTAGAGCAAGGACTTCCGTGTGAGTGGTGCGGCGGTCATTCGATCACGTCGATGCTGTCCAAGTACTCCTCCGCCGAG
>CAMTXY010000081.1:0-1386 GCA_947085795.1 uncultured Actinomycetes bacterium
TATGTGATCGAACACTTCGGGCTCCATGACGTAGATGCCGGTATTGATCGTGTCGGAGAAGACCTGCCCCCACGTCGGTTTCTCGAGGAAGCGCTCAATCTTCCCGTCGCCGTCGGTGATGACCACCCCGAATTCCAATGGATCCGGGACGCTCTTGAGCGCAATCGTGACCACGCCGCCGCGCTCCTTGTGAAAGCGGATCACCGAACCCAGGTCGATGTCGGTCAGCGCATCGCCCGAGATCACGAGAAACGTCTCGTCGCCGAGGAGCGCCTGCGCGTTCTTGACCGAGCCGGCCGTGCCGAGCGGAGTCTCCTCGTGAGCGTAGGACATGTCAATGCCCCACTCCTCGCCTCCGCCGAAGTAGTCTTCGATGAAGCGCGGCATGAAAGCGAGTGTAGCTACCACATCGACGATCCCGTGATGCCTAACGAGCCCGATGATGTGCTCCATGACCGGCTGGTTCACTATCGGGACCATGGGTTTCGGTCGCAGGCTCGTGAGCGGACGCAGCCGCGTACCCTCACCGCCCGCCATCACTACCGCTTTCATGCAATCAACCCCCTTCGCGCGCTGTTTCCGTTCACCAGGCATCCGTCCCTTTCGCGACGAGCCGTCGCGCCACCACGGTGTAGTGAACCGCAGTGCTCAGCGACAGGGCAATACCGACGTAGACGATCAGCAGACCGGCCAACACGTCACGACCGGCGACCGGCACGACCGGCCAACTGAGGATCATGAGCGACAATCCTGTGAGAAGGACGGCCGTCGTGGCCTTTCCGGCCAACGTCACGGGCATCCTGAGCCGGTGACGTTCGAGGCGGTACGCCCCGTGCAGGAGGTAGACGTCGCGGGTCACGAGCACCACGAGCATCCACAGCGGCAACCTGTCGATGAGATACAGCCCGAGCACACCGGAGGCGATGAGCAACCGATCGACGAGCGGGTCGATGACCTTCCCGATCGTCGTGACCGTACCGGTGCGTCGAGCGATCTGGCCGTCGATCCAGTCGGTACCGGCTGCGCCAGCATAAAGCGCGAACGCCAGGACGTCAGAGCCCTCGTCGCGGATGAGCACGGTGAAGCAGAACGGCACGAGAATCAGGCGCAACACCGTGATGACGTTCGCCACAGTCCAGACGTCATGCTCATGGTCCGTGTCCGGTGTCGCGCCTTCGGGCCGCGCTTCTACCACCAGTCCCTCCTTCTGAAAACGACAAGCATGCCGACCGCGATCGCAAGCATGGAGGCCAGCACCCCGAAATACCCGTAGCGCCAGGTGAGCTCGGGCAGATACTCGAAGTTCATCCCGTATATGCCCGTAATAAGTGTGAGCGGCATGAAAATCGTCGCGACAACCGTAGATCGGAAGAGCACACGTCTGAA
>CAMTXY010000082.1:0-1435 GCA_947085795.1 uncultured Actinomycetes bacterium
GACTGGAGTTCAGACGTGTGCTCTTCCGATCTGTCCGCACTCGGACCGCGACCCGGCCACGGCGAAGGGCCGCCCCCCGCCGTACGCGGGAAGCGACCCTAAGCATATCTCCTCGGCATACTCGCCCCGGCTGCGAATCTGACGGCTGCGTCCGGGCATACCGAGGACCGGGTGTGACACGCACCCGGGCTCGTTTGCGGAAGAAGCGTCAGGCGGCGTACTTGATCTGGATCCGCTTCGCCTGTTCGAGGCGGTGCAGACCGCGCTCGATGTCTGACGGGTCTGGGATGTTCTCGAGCGCCCACTTGATGATCTCGGTGGGCACGAGAGGGTAGCGCTTGCGCGCTTGCGTGAGGGTCATTGCTCTTACCTCCTGCTACGACTGTGACTGCGACTACTGCTGTGACACTGACCCTGTCCATAAGTATCCTGCCCTATTGCCGTGCGCGTCAAGAGAGGTACACTCTTGCGGGCGCTGCACCGGATGCGGCGGCCAGCCAAGCTCGGCACACGAAAGGTCCGCACGCCGCATGCGCATCGGCTTCTTCACCGACACGTACACGCCTCAGATCAACGGCGTTGTGACCTCGATCCGCCTGTTCAAGCACGCGCTCGAGGACCGTGGACACGAGGTCTACGTCTTCGCGCCGGACCCCGACCACCACGAGGACGGTGAGGTCACGGTACGCTTCCCCTCGATGCCCTTCTTGTTCCAGAAGGAGATGCGCCTCGCGCTCCCGCTCTCGATCGAAGCGCTGCGTGTGCTCGACAAGGTCGACTTCGACATCATCCATTCGCACGACCCGTTCAGCATCGGGTTGTTCGGACTCAACCTCGCCCGTCGCCACAAGGTCCCCTACGTCCACACCTACCACACGCTCTATCCCGAGTACGTGCACTACGTGTGGGAGACGCGTCTGACCAAGAAACTCGCCGAACGGCTCTCGCGCGAGTTCTGCGGCGCGTGCGACACCATCATCGCGCCGTCGAGCAAGGTCGAGCGCTACCTGCGCGGCTGGGGCGTCACACGCCCCATCGACGTAATCGCGACCGGCGTGGACGTCGAGCGCTATGCGAACGCTGACGCCAGGCGTATCGAGGCCCTGAAGGAGCGGCTCGCACTTCCCGGCGACGAGCGCATCCTGCTGTTCATGGGCAGACTCGGCCGCGAAAAGAACGTCGAGATGCTCCTTCGGGCGCTGTGGCATTCGAGGCTCGATGGCGTGCGGCTGCTCGTGTCCGGCGACGGGCCGCATCGCGGTGAGCTGCAGGCACTCGTCGAGGAACTCGGTATCGGCTCGCGCGTCACGTTCACCGGGTACCTCGAACGCGACGATGCCATCGCCGCGTACCACCTGGCTGACGCGTTCGCGTTCGCGTCGACCACCGAGACGCAGGGACTCGTGATCGGTGAAGCGATGGCCGCAGGGATGCC
>CAMTXY010000083.1:0-3253 GCA_947085795.1 uncultured Actinomycetes bacterium
CGCGACGAGGAATGAGATAGCTCGGATCGGGCCGGCCCAGGTCTTCATCGTGGGAGGGACCGCCGTCATCTCGGACCTGGTGATGCTTCAGGCGCGCGACGCCGCCGGCTGGGGCAAGACCGCAACACGCGTGGCGGGAGACGATCGCTTCGGTACGGCAAGGCGGGTCCGTGAGCGCATGGGCAGACCGCAGAAGACCGTTCTCATCCAAAGGGACGCCGTGGCCGACGCGATGGCGGTCTCCTCAGGAGCGGCCCACCGCGGCTACTCGATCCTCCTCTGCAACACCAGTTCGATACCCGCGGAGACGTCGGCCGCGATCGGGGACGGGGCGACGCACGTGATCGTCATCGGTGGAACAGGCACGGTCGACTCTGTCGCCTGGGGCCAGATTCCTACGAGCAACGATGCGGGGCGGTCGATATCGAAGACGAGGGTCTGGGGGGCGAACCGCTACGCGACCGCGGTGACGGTCGCGAACAACGGTCATTTCAATCTGACCGGAACACGCCCTCACCTCGTCAACGGCGCGGACGAATCCTGGCCCGACGGGCTTTGCGCCGGGCCGCTCGCGGGCGTCAACCCGACGTTGCTCACGATGCAGACGGCAGCGCCCGTCGAAACGCAGGCGGAGCTCAGGCGACGCGCGCCGTCGTCGATACGGTTGATGGGCGGCGCAGGCGTGGTAGGCGGCTGCATCTGGTAGGAGTATCATCGCATTGTCGTAGAGGTTCTTTGGGGGGTGGTCGAGATGCGCATCATCAAGATCGTGTGTTCTCTTGCCGTGGGGGCTTGCCTGCTCACGGCCACGGGGTGTGGCGGGAGTGCTACCGAAGACCCCGCCGCTCGACAAGCGGCGTCTGCGGAGGAGACGCGGCCCGTCGATCCGGCGGAAGGGGGGGCCTCGCAGACCCAGCAGCCCGGCGGGTCCGAGGGGCAGGACGGCGGGCAGCCGTCCGGTCCATCGGCGAACAGCACCGACCCGGTGGCGGTCGCGGTCGAGTGGCTCGCCGAGGCGAGCGGTCAGCCCGCGAGCAAGTTGAGCGGGAGGATTTCCACAACCGCGCGCAGCGGCGAGGAGTTCTGGGTTCGCGTGTTGGTGAGCCAAGCTGGTTATGAGACCGAGGGCGTGCTCCTCTCGCAGAAGGTCGAAGGGGGCGAGTGGACACGTCGCAGCTATGGCACTGGTACTACATCCGAGGATCTGGTCTCGCGGTACGGGCTTTCGCCCGAGGCCGCATGGGAGCTCATGAGGCGCTGAGGTCGGCCTGTTGGTTGTCTTGATAAGCCCGGCGGGACCGGGGAACGCGGCAGTGCCGCATCAACCGGTTCCGCCGGGACGTCTGATACGCCGCGTAGACAGTCGGCCCGGCCCCTCACTCCCCGAGCGCGTGCAACACCTCGTCGTCGCTCGTCTGGCCGAACTCGCGATAGAACTGACCGACCGCGTAGAAGACTTCAGGCTCCTCGAGGGCCACGAGCCGGTCGACCCGTGAGCGCATCACCTGCGCTGCGTCGGCGGAGATCACCGGCACCGCGAGGATGAGGCGGGCGACGCCTTTGCTCCTGAGGTAGTCGACCGCTGCGAACGTCGTCAGCCCGGTAGCGATGCCGTCGTCGACGAGTACGACGGTCCTGCCCTCCACGTCGATGTCCAAGCCGCGACCGGGTCGGTAGAGATCGAGTCGGCGCCGCACCTTGTCGCGTACCGGCCGACCGAGACGCTCGAGTTCAGGCATCGAATACCCCGCGCAGACGTTCTGCGTCACCGCGCCGTCCGGGTCGACCGCGCCGATCGCGTACTCAGGGTTGCCCGGCGCGCCGATCTTGCTCGTGACGATCACGTCGAGCGGAAGGCTGAGCTTGTGCGCGATCTGTGCCGCGACGATCACGCCCCCCCGCGGGATTCCGAACACCACAGCATCGGGGCGACCGACAAGCTCCTCGCTCAACTCCTCGGCGAGAAGACGCCCAGCATGCACCCTGTCTCGAAACATCAGTCTCCTCCTGCTCTACGGTATACCCGCATTCGGAGGAGCTCAGCCGCGATGCGCCGACCCTACGGCATGACGAGGACAAGACTCTCGTACGTGAGCGGCGAAGTCAGCAGCCCCTTGTCGACCATCCAGCCGAAGACCGCCTCGACCTGTTCTTGCGCCGGACGTGTGTTGGCAGGGTATGTCTGGATCTCGTAGGCCACCTTGACGGATGCGGGCAGGCCCGCCCGCTTGACGAGCGTATCGTGCCAGGCATCCGGGTCGCTGTTGACGAGTTCAGCCGCAACGTCCCACACGCCGAGGAATTCCGTCATCGCCTCGATGCCGCCCACGTCGGCCAGATACGTGTCGGAGAACACGAGCACCGTCTGGGAGAGGTTTTCGCCTTTGGTGTCGTCAGCCAGGAGTTTCGCGCCCTGCTCCTCGGCGAGCGTGAGAAACGGTTCGGGAAGCGCTGCGGCCTGAAGCTGATCGCTCATGAGCAGCTCGAAGGACGTGGACACCCCGCCGATCTCTTCTGTGACGATCTCGGCGGCATCCACGCCGACCCCGAGCATGAGATGGTCGAAGACGTACTCCTGGATCGTGCCGGACGTCATGCCGACCGGCACGCCGGCCAGCGCGGTGAGGTCCTGGTACGACGAGTTCGGCGAGGCCGCGATCCCGAAGCGGCCTTCGGCGGGCGTCGTGCCGAGCATGATGGTGGCGATGGTCACGCCCGTGTCTGCGGCCTCGAACCGCGCGGCGGCGATGATGTCGCCCGCGAACGAGTCGATCTCCCCGGCGGTGAACGCCGCGTCGCGTTCGGCTGCAGCCTGGAAAGTGATGATCTCGGCGGCGAGGCCGGCTTCGGCGAACAGCCCTTCGGTTTGAGCCACCCACAGAGGCAGCGCGTCTTCGGTCGGCAGGACGCCGATGCGGACTGACGCGAGCGTTGGCTCCTCGAACGCGATATCGGCGGTTGGTTCGCCCTCCGAACAGCCGACAAGCGGCGCGCCGATGAGGATGAACACGGCGAGTACCATGGCGACGCGGCGCATGGGTGGGTCCTCTCGGTTCGGCGTGGCGCTAGCCAGCGTCGCACACGGGGCGGCGCAGGTAGATCTCGTCGCGCGACGGGATCCCGGAGAACCCGGCCACCGCAGCGCCCGACTCGTCCACAAGACGACCGACGGCGATGTCGTAGATGGTGAAGCCGTGACGCTGGTAGAAGTACAGGAGCGGGATGTCGAGATCGGAAGAGCGTCGTGTAGGGA
>CAMTXY010000084.1:0-5619 GCA_947085795.1 uncultured Actinomycetes bacterium
ATTCGCTTTCGCGAACCTTCTGGCTTGTCACAGTATCCGGTTTTCAAGGTTCAGGCTGGCGGGAAACACCCTGGTTTCCCTGCGGTTTTCCCCGCCGTCATCGACCGAACCGTTCTCGACCGCGAGTGGACACTTTACGCATCACTCTCAACGCTGTCAACACCCGATTTCAAGGAATCCCTGACCGTGCTTCCGGTTGTCCTCGGCCACGAAAAACGCCTTCCGAGTCCCCTCCGGAAGGCGCTCCGACGACGGTCGACCGTCGCCCACGTGAGCAGGCGGGTCACCTCGTGGAATCTCCCTGGAGGATGTCTTTCAACGTCACGCTAACCCGATTCTCGCGGAAGAAGCGGCCCAATTAGCCTACCACCCGCTCCACCGTTGCGCAACCAGCGCCCGCATCAGCGCCCGCATCAGCGCCCGCGAAACGGTGGATACAGAGTATACCCGTTCGTCACTCGAACCAGTCGGATCCCCTGCGGCCCTAGCCCTCGCAATCCATGTCCTGAATCCATGTCATGACGACGGATGGACGACCGCGCGGACGAAACGGCGCTTCCCGACCTGGAGAACGCGACCCGCGACGACGGGCGCGACCACATCATAGGTTCTGGCCGACAGCGGCTCGCCGTCGATCTTCACGCCGCCCTGGTCGATCATCCGGCGCCCTTCGGCATTCGACGCCACGAGGCCGAGTTCCTTGAGCAGCGCGGGCAGGTGCACCGTCTCGGGAAGGTTCACGACCATCTCATCGATGTGATCGGGGATCTCGTGTTCTCTGAATACCCGGTCGAATGCGGCTTCGGCTTCAGCGCCGGCGGCAGGGCCGTGGTAGAGCTCCACGATTCGACGGGCGAGTCCGCGCTTGATCGCGTTCGGGTGGAGGGAGCCGTCAGCCAGTCCGGCCTCGATCGCATCGACCTCTTCGACCGGGACATCCGAGCACAGGCGGTAGTACTTGACCATGATCTCGTCGGGGATCGACATGATCTTGCCGAACATGTCGTCAGACTCGTCGGTCAGGCCCACGTAGTTGCCGTACGACTTGCTCATCTTCTGGACGCCGTCGGTTCCCTCGAGAAGGGGCAGGGTCAAGCACACTTGCGGCTCCATTCCCTGCTTCTCCATGAGTTCGCGTCCCGCGAGCAGATTGAAGAGCTGATCCGTGCCGCCCAGCTCGACGTCGGCGGCGATCGCCACGGAATCGTACGCCTGGGCCAGCGGGTAGAGCAGCTCGTGCAGCGATATGCCGGCGCCTTCCCGGTAGCGCTTCTGGAAATCGTCCCGTTCGAGGATGCGGGCGACCGTGAACTGGCTCGCGAGTCGCAAGAGATCCGCGAAGCCCAACGGCCCGAGCCATTCGGAGTTACGCCGCATCTGCGTGAGGGCCGGATCGAGTACGCGGTACGCCTGCTCGATATACGTGGTGGCGTTCTCATCGATTCGCTCCACCGACAGCGGGGGGCGCGTGGAGTTGCGGCCCGACGGGTCGCCGATGAGTGCGGTGAAATCCCCGATGATCAGGACGACCTGATGGCCAAGGTCCTGGAACTGGCGCAGCTTCCGTAGAGGCACCGCGTGTCCGAGGTGGAGGTCCGGGGCCGTCGGATCGACGCCGAGTTTGACGACAAGCGGCCGCCCCTGCCGGAGTTTGGCAAGCAGGGCCTCCTCGGGAACGATGTCTGCGGCACCGCTCCTCAGGACGCGCAGCTGCTCTTCGGGCGTCAACATAAGCCGGTTCGAACCTCCTCGGATGCGAAACGAAGCGGATGCCGGAACCCTGAGCCTCAGCGACGGTTACCGAACCGACACTGCTGCGACCTTTCCAGGCGCGCGGTTTGCACGTCATACTAGCATGAAGCAGCAGGCCGCCGGCCACCGTCGACACGCATGAGGCCGGCTCCTCAGGTCGACCTGCGGATCGCATCATCGCCCGCCTCCGCCACCACCCGCACAGGAGCTCATGAGCGACCGGCACGATAACCCACGCGGCCGACGCGGACCCGGTGAGACACCCAGGCCTCGGCCGCGCCCCCGGAAGCGTCCCCGGCGCAAGGCGCCGAGGCCACCCGCGTCCCGACGCCCCGTGTCTGCCCGCAGGCGCACCCTTCGCGCGGCAGGTATGGTCGCACTCACGTTGTTCCTCGCGCTGCTCGTCGCTGGCGGCGTTACGTACGCCGTCATCGTCAGAGACCTCCCCGACCCGCGAGAGAAACCCAAGGGACGAGACCAGACCTCGGTCATCTACGACCGCAACGGCGAGGTGCTCGCCAAGCTCTTCGCCGAACAGAACCGCACCGACATCGCGCTTGAGGACATCCCGGAGAACCTCAAGAACGCCGTCATCGCGACCGAGGACAAGCGGTACTACGAACACAGCGGCGTCGACCCGATCGGCATACTACGCGCACTGTGGGTCGACGTGACGACCGGGGCGACCCAGGGCGGATCTACCATCACCCAGCAATACGTGAAGAACGCCATCGTCACACCCGAGCGCACGCTCAAGCGCAAGGTGATGGAGGCGATCCTCGCCTACCGGATCGAGAAACGTTTCGACAAGGACGAGATTCTCGAGCTGTACCTGAACACCATCTACTTCGGACACGGCGCGTACGGAGTCGAGACGGCCGCGCAGACGTACTTCGGCAAGCCCGTTGCCGAACTCGACCTGGCACAGTCGGCGATGCTCGCCGGAATCATCAAGTCGCCGGGCCGCTTCTCGCCGTACTTGGATCCGGAGGCAGCGAGAGGCCGTCGCGCGACCGTTCTGCGCCAGATGCTCGACCAGAGTCGCATCCGGGCCGCCGAGCACGAAGCGGCGCTCGCCGGGAAGATCACGGTCGCTGGACTGCCGGACAGCTCAGCTCAGGCACCGTACTTCATCGAGTACATCAAGGCCCAGTTAACCGAACGCTACGGCGCCGAGGCTGTCTTCCGCGGCGGCATCAGCGTGAAGACGACCCTCGACCTGCGCATGCAGCGCGCAGCCGAGAAGGCGATCTTCGGGCTGCTCGATCGGGAAGGCGACCCCTCGGCAGCGCTCGTCGCGCTCAATCCCGCCACCGGCGAGATCCTCGCGATGGTCGGTGGACGCGATTTCGCGACACAGCAGTTCAATGCCGCCGTCCAAGGACGCCGACAGCCGGGTTCGGCGTTCAAGCCCTTCGTGCTCGCCACCGCGCTGGCCAAAGGCACGGGGACCGAGGAGATGTTCGAAGCCGGACCGGCGTCGTTCGCGCTTCCCAACGGCGATACATGGAAGGTCACCGGCGCCAAGCGCAACGGCCCCATGCGCCTGCGAGAGGCCACCGAGAAATCCATCAACTCCGTCTATGCGAAACTGGTTTTCGATGTCGGCGCAAAGACGGTCGTCGACACCGCCAGCCGCATGGGGATCACAGAACCGATCACCCCGGTGCCAGCCATCGCCCTCGGCGGCCTGGAGCGCGGCGTGTCACCGCTTCAGATGGCCGCCGCATACGGTACGTTGGCTGCTGGCGGAATCGCCGCGGTCCCCTTCGGGATCGCCGAGGTGTCAAATCCCGCTGGTAAGGTGCTGTTCAGCGCCGAGACGTCCACGAGCGTCTCGATCGACCCGGCGGTGGCCTACCTGACCACCGACATGCTCAAGGGTGTGCTGACGCGCGGGACCGGAACGGCCGCGCGTATCGGGAGACCTGCGGCCGGCAAGACCGGGACCACACAGGAGTACCGTGACGCCTGGTTCGTCGGCTACACTCCGCAGATCGTATGTGCCGTGTGGGTCGGCCATCCGGACGCCGCGCGCGAGATGAAGAACGTCCGCGGCCGCAGCGTGACGGGCGGTTCGTTGCCCGCCCAGATATGGGCCAGCTTCATGAAGGCGGCACACGAGGACCTGAAACACAAGGACTTCCCAAAGCCCGAGGGGCTTGCGCAGGTCAGCATCTGCTCGGCGACCGGCCAGCGCGCGAGCGAATGGTGCCCCGAGACCTTCACGAGCCTCTATCTGTCGAAATACCTGCCTGACGCATGTCTGGAACACACCGGCCCGATCCAGATCGAGATACCGGACGTCATCGGCATGACGAAAGAGAACGCACTCGCGGCGCTCAAGCGGCTGCTGCTGCAGTTCCGCGTCGTCGAAGAGGACGTCCGGGGCATCCCCGTCGGCATCGTGGCGAGCCAGAGCCCGACAGGCGGCAGCGTCGGCACGACGGAGACCGTCGTCACCATCGTGGTCTCCAACGGCGGGGGCGCCGACAAGCCGCCGACGGCCAGCTTCACCGCCCCGCCCGAAGGGATCGTCGGACAGCCGCTGTTCTTCGACGCGTCAGCATCCACCGACGACGGCACGATCTCGACGTACCTGTGGGAGTTCGGAGACGGCCAGAAGAGTCCGGGTCGCACCGTCGAGCACACGTACGGGAACCCTGGTACCTATGAGGTGACGCTGTGGGTGACCGACGACAGGAACCAGACGTCTTCGCTGACGCGCGGGGTCCTGATCAGGTAGCTGCGGTCGCCCGGGTACCTACCCTTCTCACCGGATGCCCCGGAAGAACTGCCCGCTCGTCGACTGCGACGCAAGACGGTTCTCCTCGGCGGGCTTGCCGGCGAACCTCCCTGAAGCGACGGCCACCAGCGCCTCTCGCACGAGCCGCGTGATGTGCTGCGCCTCCTGGAGGTGCTCCACCGTGAAGTCCAGCCGGACGGCGGCGACGGCGGCCGCGATGATTTCGGGCAGCGCACGCGTGAGGTCGAGCGGCACCGAGTTGAAGACGTGGCTGCGCCCGGTCGGGTCGCTCATGACCGGGAACGCATAGCCCTTCGCGTCGCGCAGAGCATGCCAACCTTTCCTGCGCGGACACATGCCACAGACCTGGGAGCACTCCCCGATCGACATGAGCACGCAGTGCTCGGTGACCATGACCTCCTGCCGCCCGTAAAGCGCCACGCCCACCGGAATCCCGGCGTGAGCCGCGATCGCCGCCGCCTGTCGACCGGAAAGCTCTGGTGACAACCATGCGAACGAAGCGCCCGCCTCGGCCAACGCTGCGACACTCCAAGGGTTCGTCGTGTTGAGACCCCAGTGAGCGTCGACGATCGCGCCGGTCTCGGCAGCGAGAGCGATCAGGCCGAGGTTGCCCGCGACGACGTGCGTGGCGGCGCGGGCCGCCGTGACGAGGTCGCCGGTCTCCCGGTCGTGCGCGATCCTCGGAAGTTCGATTACGGTGCCGCGCGGCACGTTCTCGGTGCCGGCGAGCGCCCACGCCGGGACGATGGCGCGTTGCGCGCCTGCCGCAAGACACGCCCGGGCGACGGCGATCTCGTCGGTGCGCACCACGATGTCGGGCACGTCGACCGCGGGAGAGACGCGGCGGACCGCAGGAACGGTGGGGTGGCTTCGTGCGCGCGAGGCCCATGGCGCTAGCATCGACGTCTCCAACGCCGCGATCGCGTCACGTCGCACGTGGTGGAGGACCGAGTATGCCAGTCCCGCGCCCAGGGACAGCTCGGTGTCGAGCGACGCGACGGAAAACGGCGTGCCGCCGGTGCGGCTCACGTGCTCGGCGATCTCCTCGGCACCGATCGCCTTGGTGCGAGCCGGTTCGACGCAGGGACCTTCGGCCGCCG
>CAMTXY010000085.1:0-3543 GCA_947085795.1 uncultured Actinomycetes bacterium
CACCGCCGCGACCGTGCAGTGCGCTACTCTACGTCAGGCGACGCCGGTCCGCAAGGAAGACCGCACAGCCGTCATCGACCCGCTCAAGAACGCCCCGACCGTCGGCGCAGTCCTCGCGCTCCAGGGCATCGACGCCACGCTGCCGGTGCTCCACGCCGCGCAGGGCTGCAGCTTCCTGGGCAAGGTGCTCATGATCCGTCACTTCAACGAGCCCATCGCCCTGGCCACTACCAAGCTGTTCACCGAGGAGGTCGTCCTAGGCAGTGACGAAGCCGCCGAGAAGACCATCCTCCCCTTCGCCGAGAAGCCAGCCGGACAGCGCCCCGAACTGGTTGCGCTCATCTCCGGTGCGCTCATTGAGGTGAAGGGCGAGGACATACACGCGCTGGCTCACAAGCTCGACATGCGGTTCGAGCCGGCCGTCATGTCCGTGCAGGCTGCGGACTACGACGGCGGGCTGGAGGAGGGCTACGCCGCCACGGTCGCCGCACTGGCTGAGCTGGCAGATGACGTCGTGCTGAGTTCGCATTCCGACCCTGACCGCATAACCGTGCTTGCGGGTGCGCATCTCACCCCCGGCGATGCGGTGTGGCTCCGCGACACGTGCGAGGAGTTCGGTCTGCAGCCGGTGCTGCTTCCGGACCTGGGAGCGCTTGACGGCAGCCGCCAGGGCCTCTCGCCGCTTGCGATGGGTGGCACCTCGCTCGCCGAGATCCGCTCGCTGGGCGCCTGCTCGCACACGCTCGTCATCGGCGCGTCGCTCGAAGGGGTCGCGCGCTCGCTGCACGGCCGCTTCGGGACGCCGTACACGGTGCTCGACTCGGTGCACGGCCTGGCCGCCACCGACCTGCTGCTCGCAACGCTCTCGCTGCTCTCCGGCTCGCCCGCTCCTGCTCGCTTCGAGCGCCAGCGTCGCGTGCTGGTCGACGCGATGCGCGACGCACAGCTCGAACTCGCTGGTGCCCGCATCACGCTCGCCCTCGAACCCGACCACGCGCTGTCGCTCGCCGGCCTGCTCGCGGAGGTCGCCGTGCACACCACCGCCATCGTCCCGACCGTGCCCGCCCACACCCGGCGCATCCCCGCCGAGGAGGTCGTGGTCGGCGACTTCGCGAGCGTTCCCGTCGCAACCGAGCTGCTGATCGCCGGCAGCCACGGGGCACGCACGGCGGCCGTTCTCGGTGCCGCGCACCTGGAGGTCGGCTTCCCGGTCTTCGCGAACTACGGCGCCAGCCGAACGGTCTCGCTCGGTTATGCGGGCGTGACTGCGCTCGTGGACGCCGCAGCCAACGCGCTGGCAGCTCGCGAGCGGGTGCATCACCCCAGCGGCCCCGCCCCGACCCCGACCCCAGCCCCGACCAAGGAAGGAGGCGTGCGATGAAGGTCGCATTCGCCACCACCACCGGCAGCCGGATCGACGAGCACTTCGGTCGCGCCGGTATGTTCGCCGTCTACGACGTCACCTCGGAAGGCGCCGAGCTACTCGAGCTGCGTCGCGTCGCGGACGGTGATCTGGACATCGACGTCGTCACCACCCGCAGCATGGGCAGCGTCCACGACGACGCGCTCGCCACCAAGATCGACAAGCTTGCCGACGTGAAGATCGTCTACTTCACGGAGATCGGCGGCCCGTCGGCGGCCAAACTCGTGCGCGTCGGCATCATGCCGCTCAAGGCCGAGCCGTGCACGCTCATCTCGGCAGAGACCACCAAGCTCGTCACGATAATGCGCGACAAGCCCGCGCCATGGATGCGTCGTGCTCTGGCCGACGAGCAGTGCGCCGGGCCCGCCGATGGCGCCAACCTCGGCGGTTCGTGTTCGTGCGACTCCGCCGGCAAGGGGGGTTGCTGCTGAGAACCACCGGTTCCTCGGCCATATGGTCGAGGAGTCCGTGCAACGTTCACATGCTCCACCCCGACCGCACCACCACAGAGAGGATGAAGGACATGAAGATGGTTCGCGCGTTCATCAGGCCCGAGAAGGAGCAGGAGGTCGTCCAGGCGCTTGAGGGCGCCGGGTTCGGCTCGCTCACCAAGATGGCTGTCTTCGGCCGAGGCAAGCAGAAGGGTCTCCAGGTCGGCCCGATCTACTACGACGAGCTCCCCAAGACGCTGCTCATGACCGTAGTCGAGGACGAGAGCGTCGACGCCGTCATCAAGACGATCGAGGACAAAGCGCGCACTGGGTTCATCGGCGACGGGAAGATCTTCGTCTCACCGGTCGGGACCGCTTACACCATCCGCACCGGCGAAGCCGTTCTCTAGGAGGAGACGATGAAGGAAATCTGCGCGATCATCCGCCGAGACAAACTCGCCGAGACCAAGAGGGCCATCGCCGACGTCGGCTACCCGTCACTTTCAATCCAGTCGGTCGAGGGCCGCGGCAAGCAGAAGGGCGACGTGGCCTGCACGCTGGCCGATATGGACCAGGACGGCACGTCATGCAACTCCACGCACGTGAAGCTCAAGACCACGCCGTCGGTGTACGCGCTCGAGCACCAGCTGCCCAAGGTGGCGCTGTTCGTTCCCAAGCGCATGATCACGATGATCGTGCCGGAGGCCGCGGTCCACGAGGTCGTTGCGGCGATCCTGTCGGTCAACACCACCGGCCAGTACGGCGACGGCAAGATCTTCGTCTGTCCAGTCGAGACTTCGTACACGATCCGCACAGGCGAGCACGACGTCGTGGCGGTGGCGTAGCTATGCCGGCGACTCTGCCGACACGCGACGGCCGAGAGTGGGCACCGCGGTACCTCAACGGTATCGACTATGACGCCTGTATCGGCTGCGGTCGCTGCTTCAAGGTGTGCGGCCAGTCCGTGATGTCGCCGATCGACAAGCCGCAAGTCGACGACGATGACGAGGAGGAGTGCATCACGACTGTGATGAGCGTTGCCGATGCAGGCAATTGCATCGGTTGCGAGGCGTGCGCGAAGGTCTGCGCGAAGAGGGCGCACGCGCACGTCGCCTCGGCATAGCCGCGGCATACACAGCGTCACTCGGCCCGTTCATCCCAACGGACCCTGTAACGGAGGCGGTGGGGGTGCGCGAACCCTCACCGCCTCTCGTCTCGTTCGCCGAGTCGGACGGGGGAGGCGCACCCCTCGGTCCAGGCTGAGATGCCTGCGCCTGGATGCGACACTATTGTCGTGTCTACGACGCAACCGTCGGTGTCTGTGACTGTGGCTGTCACAAAACAGCAGGTCAGGGGCTTGTCGGAATGGCACATTCGTTGCGCTTATCGGGGTACCCTGAACCCAAGGAGCGCCCCATGCACAGTCCCAAGTCAAACGAGCGTCATGTGATGGCGAACCACCCGTGCTTCTCGGAGGCGGCGCACAAGGTGGGAGGGCGCATCCACCTCCCGGTCGCCCCGGACTGTAACGTGCAGTGCGGGTACTGCATCCGGAAGTTCGACTGCGTGAACGAGAGCCGGCCGGGCGTTTCGAGCACCATCCTCTCGCCGCAGGAGGCCATCGAGCGCGTCGAGGCCGTCATCGAGCGCACCGGCGACATCGCAGTCATCGGCATCGCCGGCCCGGGC
>CAMTXY010000086.1:0-7049 GCA_947085795.1 uncultured Actinomycetes bacterium
AGTGTTGGGCGATGTCCGAGGCACGGACCTCCTCATGGTACCAATGATCGCGGCCAGACTCCATGTTGACCCTGGCCTGTGCGCGACTCACCACGATCACGCTCGTGATCGACGGGCACTCGAGCAGCGCGTTGTCGGCCTCGGCCTTGAGCGGGACGATACGGCCCCCGCGAATCCCCTCATCGGCGGTGATGAGCATCTTGGCTTCGCAGTCCTGGATACGGTCACGGAGCGCCTGGGCCGAGAAGCCGCCGAACACGACCGAGTGGATGGCGCCGATGCGCGCGCACGCCAGCATGACGACGGGCAACTCGGGGATCATCGGCAGGTAGATGGCGACGCGGTCGCCCTTCTTGATGCCATGCTTCTTCAGCACGTTGGCGAAGCGGCACACCTTGTAGTAGAGCGCCTGGTAGGTGTACATCTTCGTACGACCCTCGTCGGACTCCCAGATGATGGCCGCCTTGTTGCGACGCCACGTGGCGAGGTGGCGGTCGATGCAGTTGTAGGCGACGTTGGTCTTGCCGCCCTTGAACCACTCGACCCGCGGAGTTTCGAACTCCCAGTCAAGAACCTTGTCCCACTTCTTGTGCCAGTAAAGGTACTCCTCGGCCTGTTCGGCCCAGAAACCCTCCGGGTCGGACACCGAACGATCGTACATCGCCTGGTACTCGTCCATGTTCTTGATATACGCTCGTTCGCTGACCCAATCGGGCGGCTGCACGACGCGCAGCTCGTTCATCATCGACGTGATCGAGGTGGACTCGTCAGTCATGAGGATCTCCTTCGTCCGGCTGACAGTGATGGCGCGATCGAATGCTTCACCGGCCGAGGAACACTAGTCGACCCCCGCACTCCCCGATACCTGTCCCTTCCGGCCAAAACATGATTGCGCACGATTCACCATATAGTACTCAAACACGGCGTCAGTCCCTACGCCGCATCAGGTGGGCGGCACGGTTTGCTCGGTGGGTGGTGCAAGCCCCCGGCGACTCGGTGGGCGGTGCAAGCCCCCGGTTTCCGTAATCCTGAAAGAGTATTAGCTTGTAACAATAGTGACAACCTCACTCGGAGGTGCTACGTTTCTCGCCGAAGACATATTTCCCTTCCCGGCACATGCCGCTTCCGGGGAATCCGGACGGCGAACCAGCGGGACATCAGCGACCGGCATCGCGATGTGCGTGAGGTCACCAGGCAGACCGAACGACGACCCGCACGAGACTCAGGGGTAGCCAGGGGAAGGAATGAGGAAGCCTCGGCCCGAAGGCCGGGGCTTCCGTTCTGAGGAGCGTGGATTCTGGCTGTGGCTCATGTGCCGCTCAAGCCGATTCGCTCCAGCCGTGTGCCGCCGACGAACAGATGCGTGAACGTCTCGTTGGAAGCCAGTTCCACGTGATGCGCCCGTGTCGCCAGCCGGACCGCCTCGGTGATGAGATCGGGAGACAACGCGATAGCAGCGGCACCGAGCAACGCCCCGTCCTCCACGACGCGCACGTCGGCCGCATCGGCGGGCACGACACCGAGGTCCACGAGGTCTTCGGGCGCCAGAGACGCGCCGAAGCTGCCGGAAACGACCAGCGTCACCGCCTGTTCTCCCAGCACCTGTATGAGCGACAGAAGGCCCGCGATCACGGCCGCTTTTGCGGTCTGCACCGCACGAACGTCGCGCTGGAGGATGTACGGAGGACCTCCCTGTGCCCCGAGCCCGAAGGCGACCTCGCCCTCGAAGGTGGCAAACCTGTCCGCGAGTGGACCCGACGGCCATAAACGGCCTGCGGCATCGAGGTGACCGACTCGCCGGAGCACGGCGATCGCCGAGATGAGACCCGAGCCACAGATCCATTCGGCGGGACCGCCCCCGAACACCTCCATCGGCACATCGGCGCCATCAAGCGACATGCGTGTGACCGCGCCCGGTCCGGCCACTCCCCCGTGCGAGATCCCGTATCCTTCAAATGCGGGACCTGCCGCGGTCGATGCGACGTCCAGCCGTCCTTGCGCGCATGACGCGATCTCAGCGTTCGTGCCGATGTCCACGTACACGGTGCGCTCCACATCGCACGCCAGACCGGCCGCAAGCAGACCGGCTACCAGATCCCCGCCCACGAACGACCCGACGGCAGGCACGATCGTGAGGGCTGCTCGTGGCGCGATTAGCGGTGCGAGGTCAGCGGCCGCGTCAGGGTCGCGCAGCGCATCCGGAGCGGAGAACGGCGCTGTCGCGAACCCCGCCACCTCCGAACCCGTCAACAGGGCCATCATGACGGTGTTGCCGGCTATCACGGCACGAGCGATGTTCTCCCGGGTGACCCCGGCTGCCGCGCATGCGCTCTCCAGTGCGCCGATGACCGACGCGATCGCGTCGTGGCGCAGCTCGTCATATGAACCCTCGAGGGCGGCGGTGACACGCGAGACGACATCCGCCCCGAATCGGACCTGTCGGTTGGGGACTGACACACGGCCTATTTCTCGGCCGGATGCGGCATCCGCCAGCAGGACGCTCACGGTGGTCGAACCGAGGTCGATCGCCGCGACAGGCGCGCTATCAGGAGCAGCGCGTTCGAAAGCGGAACCTCTCGCCCCCAGGCCGAACACGAGCGGTCGGATGGTGACCGGAGCGCCGATCCGGGCGCGGCAACCGAGCCGGATCCCGGCGGGGGCGGAGTCGAGCCCCGCACGTTCGGCGTCGTCGGGCGGCTCAAGATCCCCTTCGAGCGTCCTGATCGCACAGCGACCGCACACACCGCGCCCTCCACAGGGCATCGGGATGATGATCCCCGACGCCGCAGCGGCCTCGGACACCCTCGTTCCCGGCGTGACCCACATCTTCACCCCGGCCGGCTCGAACGTGACCGGCACGCGGGCAGTCACGGCGCTGCGCCTACTCGTCGAAAGTGATCATGCCGTGCGACATGGGGCGTCCGCCCATCACGTGCACGTGCAGGTGGCCGACGGTCTGGTTCGCGTCACGCCCGTTGTTGACGATGACCCGGTAGCCGGAGTCAGCGATACCCTTCATCTCCGCGATACGGGGCACTGCGGCGAACAGGTTGCCCATCGCGACGAGTGAGACATCGTCATTCATATGGGCGAAGTGCCGCTTCGGGATGACGAGCGTGTGTACCGGCGCCTGCGGCGCGATGTCATCGAACGCGAGGATTTCGTCGTCCTCGAATACCATTCTCGCGGGAATCTCACCTGCGGCTATCATGCAGAAGATGCAGCTGGCCATGTCGTGCCTCCCTGTTTCCGATTCTGACGGCGTCCGTGCGATCAGCGCGTGTGACCGGGGCCACCTGGTGCATGAACGTGTCACTCCTCGCCTGATTCCTCTTCCTCGGTCTCGAGTTCTCCCATGAGCATCGTGACGCGCTGTTGGGCGTCGGCGAGCCTGGTCTGCAGGGTGCGCATGAGCGCGACTCCCCGCTCGTAGCGCGTCAGACTGTCCTCAAGCTCGAGTTGACCACCCTCGAGTGCGGCCACGATGGCCTCGACTTCCGCGAGCGCCTCGCCGAACGCCATCTCCTCTGGATCACGACCGGTCGATGCGTCCATCTACTACTCCATCTCCGTCGTCTCGACCACACACCCGATGCGGCCGTCGGCAACGCGCACGGAGACCCGGTCCCCTGCTGCGACGTCGAGCGGCGACCGGACGACCGTGCGGCGTTCATCCTTGAAACACACCGCATAACCCCTGCCGAGAATCGCCAGCGGTGAGAGATCATGCAGGCGTTCAGCCGACCTGGCGACACTGTCGCCGGCGCGCCCGGTGATGTGCGGCCCGACCCTGCTCAACCGGTCGCCAACGTAACGCAACCGCTGCCCGTCACGCTCGAAACGGCCCGGAATCGCCCTGTGCAGCGCGGTACGCGTCGCGTCGAGCCGCTGCCATCGGGAACCCAGCACCACGTTCGGGTGTAAGAACACCGGCCGGCGTGACAGCAGGGTGAGGCGGTGCTCGGCGGCCTGGACACGGTGCGAGAGTGCACGTCCGAGCAGACGTCGCGTCTGCTCCAGCGAGCCCGACATCTCGCCGGACGACGGAGCAACCGATTCGGCCGCTGCGGTAGGCGTCGAGGCCCGCAGGTCAGCCACCATGTCCGCGATCGAGATATCCGGCTCGTGGCCGATCCCCGTGACGACCGGCGCCGTCGACGCTGCGACCGCCCGGGCGACGAGTTCGTGATTGAACGGCATGAGGTCCTCGTAGCTGCCCCCGCCGCGGACCAACAGGATGACGTCGGGTGAAGCCGCCTGTGCGGCTGTGAGTCCTTCGAGGATCGACCGAGCCGCATCCGCGCCCTCGACCGCCACACCCGCGATCAACAGCTCGGCCAGCGGGTACCTGCGTCGCAGTGTGCGGATGACGTCGTGGACGGCCTTGCCCCTCGGCGAGGTCACAAGCGCGATTCGAGTGGGATACGTCGGCAGTGGACGCTTGCGTTCCGGACGCATGAGTCCCTCGAGCTCGAGTTTCCGTGCGAGTTCGGCCACCTGGAGCCTGAGCATACCTTCTCCGGCGAGCACGATCGACCGCACCATGAACTGCATGCGGCCCTTCGGCACGTACGCCGAGAACGTTCCGGCGAGCTCCACGAGCATGCCGCACCGCAGCTGAACACCGCAAGCGTGGTACGCGTCACGCCACATCATGCACGACATCGAAGCGTGCTCGTCGCACACCGTGAAGTACGCGGCCTTGTAACCCGGCTTGTCGTTGAATTCCGAGATCTCGCCCACGACACGGAAGGACAGCGCCTCGAGCGAGCGTTTCGCCGCGTGCATCGCTTCGCTGACCGACAGCGCGCGCTCCTCGGACACGCTACACCCCCACCCTCGCACGACGACACGAACCGGCCGGTGACAGGATTCTACCAGTCCTAGGAGCCTGGGACGGGACGAATGCGATCACTATCTAATTGCGACGCCCGAGGCCCAGATAGTACACGAGCTGCATGATCGCGATGAGCGTGGCGGCGAGGTACGTCAAAGCGGCCGCGGTGAGAACGGTGCGCGCGCCTGAGACCTGCTCGACCGGCAGCGCGTTGCCCGTCGACAGAGCGGCCAGCGCGCGGCTCGACGCGTCGAACTCGACGGGCAACGTCACGATCTGGAACAGCACGGCCGCGCCGAAGACGAGAGCCCCGAGGGTGACGAGGTTCGCGAAGTTCAAGAAGATGCCGGCGATGATCAGCGGGAACGCAAGAGACGAGCCGAGCTGCGCGGTAGGAACGAGCGCCTGACGGATACGCGCGAACACGAACTTGCGAGCGTGTTGGATCGCATGGCCCGCCTCGTGTGCGGCGACTCCCGCCGCTGCCACCGTGCGCCCGTCGTATACCGCAGGCGAAAGCCGCAGCACGTTCTCGCGAGGGTCGAAATGATCGGTCAGGTTGCCTTCGACCCGCTCGATGCCCACCCGGAACAAGCCTTCGCCATCAAGCATCCTGCGCGCCACCTCGGCACCCGACTGCCCGGTAGCTAGCGGGATCTTGCTGTAGCGCCGGAACGAGCCATTGACCCACGCCTGCGTGATGCCGCCGAGAACGACTCCGGCGAGCAGTATCAACCAGTATGAATCGAACATGTCGTACGAGCCTCCTAGGTGTGGTGAATGCACGTGTATCGCGCACCCAACGATCCTCTGGCCATGATATCAAGCGAGATGCGTGCCGTCCTCGATGTCCCCTATCAGGTCTTCACAGGTTCTCCGCACAGTGAGCAGGCCGTCTTCCACCGACAACGCGATCCTACCGTCGAGCAAATCGAGAACCTCATCGCCGACGAGCGTGCGCCGCCACCCCTCGAGCAGCGCAGTGCTTTCACGCTGCCCAGAAGCCACCGCCTCGATGTCGTCGCGCGACGCGAGTAGCGGGACCGCGACACCGTGCTGCCTGGCGCGCACCCTCACGAGCGCGGCCATGAGGTCGACCACGCCGTCGATGTCCACCGGTCTGCGCCGCCGTTTGTCGAGGCGCGGCAGTTCGTCATCGTCGAGCGCCCCGCCTTCGGCGACTGCGGCCAGCAGACCGGGATACGCGGACTTCGCGAGCTTGTCGGCCACTCCTCGGACTGCGGAGAGCGCCCCGGCGCTCGAGGGGCTGCGGCGGGCGATCTCGACGAGCGACTCATCACCGATGACCCACCTGCGCGGTACGTCCTTGCGCTGGGCCTCTCGCTCGCGCCACGCGGCGATCTTCTGCAACACCCCGAGCTGTCGACGGTTGAGAGAAGACAGTCGCTTGATACGTCTGAACACCTCTTCGGGGTCGACCTTGTAAGTGGCGGGGTCGGCGAGACGGTCGAAATCGGCCGCTAGCCAGGAGATCCGTCCCGCCGCTTCGAGGCGGTCACTCAGGTTCCGGTAGACCTCCGGCAGATACCGCACATCGTTGAGCGCGTACTCGATCTGCGTGTCGGACAACGGACGACCGGCCCAGTCCGTGTACGTGTCGGACTTGTCCAACTCCAGGCCGAGCAGCTCCTTCACAAGCGCGCCATATCCGACCTGCTGCTGGAATCCCGCCAACGTCGCGGCGATCTGCGTGTCGAACACCGGCCGCACCGTCTGCCCCATGAGCAACCAGAAGATCTCGAGATCCTGCTGCCCTGCGTGCAGGACCTTCACCGTGCGTTCGTCGCGCAACACGGCGAACAACGGCTCGATGTCGCCGATCGCAAGCGGGTCGATGATCGCCGTCGTCTCCTCTGTAGCAATCTGGATGAGACACAGTCGTGCGAAGTACGTGCGCTCGCGCATGAACTCGGTGTCCACCGCGAGCAGCGGCGCACCTGCGATCGAATCGCACAGGTCCGCGAGAACGTTTCTGTCTGCTACGTACACGATCACTCCTTCCCGCCCCATCCTAGCGCGGCGCACCGACACGCGATAGCTTATGCAGCGTGACGGGAACAATGACCTCGTCTCCCAGCCACCGTCGCCGAGGAGGACAAGCCGATGCGCATCTTGTGCATCATCAACACCCGCGCGGGGCAGAGTGACATCGGTATGTACGAGTTCCTCAAGGCCGTCGGACGGACGGGAG
>CAMTXY010000087.1:0-5280 GCA_947085795.1 uncultured Actinomycetes bacterium
ATAACCGCCTCGGGGTCATCGTTGTTCTGTACCCGAAAGGTTAGATCGTCACCCTGAGGCCGCGCTTGGCGGAGATGAGGCGCTCGTAGTGTTGAAGCAGCCGGTCGGCCATCGGCCGGATGTCGTAACGTATCGCCGCTTTCCGTGCCGCGTCGGCCATCTCCGTCCGAACGTTCGAGTCCCGCGCGATCTGGGCCATCCGCGCCGCGAACTCACTCACCGATTCCCCGGTGAGAAATCCGGTAACGCCGTCTTCGATGATGTCAACGACGCCCGGCGACCGGACGCCGATCGCCGGCAGTCCGGCGGCCATCGCCTCCATGATGACGAGCGGATGGGTCTCCGACATCGAAGTGGTCACGAACACGTCGACTGCGGCGAGGATATCGGGCACCATCGCATATGGGGTCCGGCCAGCGAAGTGCAACCGATCGGTCAAGCCGTGCGCCCGCAGTCTCTCCTGGACGGCGTCACGGCCCGGCCCGTCGCCCACTAGCAGCAGGCACGCCTTCGGTTCCTCGGCGGCGAGTTCGACGAACGCCTCGACGAGCATGCCGAGGTTCTTCTCCGGACCGATCCGCCCGAGATAGCAGAAGACCACGCTGTCGAGAGTCCAGCCGAACTCGGAACGCGAACGCGGGTTCGGCGGATGCGCGAACGGCAGGGTGTCGACGGCGTTGGAGTGCAGCACCGCACGGCCGGTGATGCCGAACTCGCGCAACCAGTCAAGAATTCCGGGCGAAGGCGCTGTGACGAGGTCGACATTCTCGGCGAAGCCGCGGAGGTAGCGCTTCAGGAACGCCATCCGTATCGCGCGGGGCACAAAGCCAGCGTACGCGTCGGAGTACAGGTCGTAGCGCGTGTGGTTCGTGAACACGACCGGGACACCGGCGGGCCCACACTTGCGCAGCGCCACGCGACCCGAGAGGAAGGGGTGGTGGACGTGGGCCACGTCGATCGTGGGGATGAGCCGCTTGGCCTCACGCGAGAGCCGCACGCCCGCCTGCCAACCGGTGTCGCCCCATGCGAGCGCCGGGGACCTGACGACACCCGTCTCCTCGTCGGCGTACGATTCGTTGCCGTAGGTGAAGACGAACACCTCGTGTCCGAGTTCCTCGAACCGTTGCTTGTACAGGCTGATGTAGTTCGTCACGCCGCTGATATGCGGCTTGTACATATCGGCGAACATGCCGATTCGCATGCGGTCACTCCTTCGTACGCTTACCCTAGACCACCACCGTCATCGCTGACGGCGACGTGGTGCACTTCCGCTTCAACGCCTAACGGCCGAAGCCTTTGCGGATCATCCAATCCGTCTGGTAGGCGACCGCTGCGGGACCGCCCACGACGGTGGGGTCGGCGGTGCGGGAGCGGTTGTTGTACAGGAACTCCCGCGTGTGTGCCGGGAGATGCCGCTCGCCCACGAGGATGACCGGGCGTCGCGTCCTCGAGGCGAGTGTGGCTGCCGAAAGGGCATCGGGGAACGATGTCGCGCTGGCGACGAGCGGGTCGAGGCGACCCGTGCCCGCGAACGTCGCCATGACCGCGAGGTTGGTACGGAACCGGTTCGCACCCCAGATCCTCCTCACGGTGCCGTGCGCGCGGAGTTGCTCCTCGACCCGTGGACTCACCGCCGCGGGACCGCCGATGATCTGGAAGTGCCGGATGACACCGGCATGCTCGGTGATGAACGTGCGTGTGGCGTCGGGAACGGCGTCGGGCTCGACGAGAAGTATCGGCACGCCGTCGGCCCCGGCATACGACCCGACCGACAGTGCGTCGGCGAAGTCCCGGCCCGAGGCGACGAACACGCGACCGTCGGCCGGAATCCTCACGCGGCGGGCGATCTCGGTGGCGGTCCCGAAACGGTCTTCGCCCGCGATCCGCTCAGTGGTCACCGACTCAGGATCATGCCCGGTGGCGGCGACCGCGGCAGCCACCGTGCCGGACGACACCGCTCCCTCTCCGCCGAGCACGAGGATGCGGGTAGGGCTTTGAGCGGCGATCCGCTTACCGGTGGCCTGTGGTAGCGGGCCGTCGCCGGTGAGCAGCACGGGGGCGTTCATCGGGCGCGACAGCGGGGTACCGGAGAGCGCGTCGGGCCAGTTGGTGCCCGATGCGAGGATGACGGTCCCGCCGGTCCCGCTCCACCCGCGTTCCGCGACCCGGGCGGCCGTCTCGAACCGGTTGGTACCGGCGAGACGGGGGTAGACCGGGGTGAACGGGTCGGTCGCGAGGAACCTGTCGATGCCCCTCGCGATCGCGCGGGCACCCTTGCGCTGGAAGCTCGGGTCGATGAGCTTGCGCAGTTCGGTGGAGTTGCTCATGAAGCCGGTCTCGACGAGCACGGCGGGCATGTTGGACCAGCGCAGGACGTAGAAGCGATTAGCCTTGACTCCGCGGTCGACAAGCCCCGTCTCGAGCACGTACTCCTGCTGAATGAACGATGCGAGTCGCTGTGACAGGACGCGGTCGGTCGTGCTCGTATCGCGCCAGAAGGTCTCGGCGCCGTTCGCCGAGGAGGCCCCTGCGGCGTTGGCGTGTATCGATACGAAGACGTCGGCCCCCCACGTGTTGGCCTTGTCGCAGCGGGCCTGCAGGTCGTCGTAGAGGTTCACCACGCCGTTTTGGGAGTACTTGAGAACCCCGTCGGTCTCCGTCCAGGTGGGGATGTCGGTGTTCGTGATGCCGACGTCGGCGATCCGGCTCATCGCGGTCGCGTGTCCGCTGGCACGCAGAGCGGCTTCGAGCTCGCGCGCGAACGCCAGGTTGACGTTCGCTTCCTCGACCCCTTGGTACGTGGCGCCCGGGAAAGGACCACCGTGGCCCGGGTCGACGAAGACCCGCGCCGCGAAAGCCGGAGCCGGAGTGGAGGTGAGTGCGAACACGCAGACGACGGCGAGCGCCGCAGCGGTGCCAAGGGCGCGCGGGTACAGTCGTCGGCTACGATGCATGGCTGCGTGTCGACCTTTCGGCGAGTTTCCTCGGCGGGCATCCGGTGAAGTGTGGGAAAACCTCACACCATTATAGCGGGGATGGTTCAACCGGGGCGGCAAAACGCCTACAATACCAACACCGCGACCGTCACCGGGGAGGCAGCTCAGCTTATGGAGATCGAGATCGGACGAGGCAAGACCGCACGCCGTGCATACGGGTTCGACGACGTCGCGATAGTCCCGTCGCATCGCACGCGAGACCCGCGGGATGTTGATATCGTTTGGACGTTCTCGTTCCGCGGCACGGACTACTCGTTCCCGCTGCCGGTCCTCGCCTCGGCGATGGACGGTGTCGTCGATGTGCCTTTCGCGATCACCATGGGTAAGCTCGGCGGTCTCGCCGTGCTCAATCTCGAAGGCATCCAGACCCGCTACGAGGATCCCGCCCCCCATCTCGACGCGATCGCCTCGTTCACCAAAGAAGAGGCCACCCGCAAGATGCAGGAGATCTACCGCGAGCCGGTCAAAGAGGAGCTCATCACGCAGCGGGTACGTGAGATCAAAGAGGGCGGCGTGCTCGCCGCCGCTTCGCTCACCCCGCAGAACGTCGAGCGTTACATCGAGGCGGCGATGGCGGGCGGTCTCGACATCCTCATCATCCAGGGCACCGTCGTCTCGGCCGAGCACAAGTCGAGCTACGATGAACCGCTCGACCTCAACACGTTCGTGCGCGACCTCGACATCCCGTGCATCATCGGTGGCTGCTGTAGCTACCAGGGAGCGCTGCACCTCATGCGCGCCGGCGCTATCGGCGTGCTCGTGGGCGTCGGCCCCGGTCACGCCTGCACCTCGCGTCGCGTGCTCGGCATCGGTGTGCCGCAGTGCACTGCGATCGCGGACGCCGCAGCCGCTCGCACGCGGTTCCTCGAGGAGACGGGCGTCTACGCGCACATCATCGCAGATGGCGGCATGCGCACCGGCGGAGACCTCGCGAAAGCCATCGCGGTGGGTGCCGATGCGATCATGATCGGCTCGCCGCTCGCCGCCGCTGTAGAGGCGCCCGGTCGCGGCTTCCACTGGGGCATGGCGACGTTCCACCCGGATCTGCCGCGCGGGACCCGCGTGCGCGCCGGCAACAAGGGTTCGCTCGAACAGATTCTCCTCGGCCCGGCCTACGACAACGACGGCACTCTGAACCTGATCGGCGGGTTGCGGACCTCGATGGCCACGTGCGGCTATGAGAACCTCAGGGCGTTCCAGAAAGCCGAAGTCATGGTCGCTCCCTCCCTGCAGACGGAGGGCAAGATCCTCCAGCAGTCGCAGGGTGTCGGCATGGGCTGCTAGGTTCCGCCGGTGACCTCGTACCACGAGCAGCGACCCACCGTCCTCGTCCTCGACTTCGGCGCGCAGTACGCGCAGCTCATCGCGCGCCGCGTACGCGAGGCCCGCGTCTACAGCGAGATCGTGTCATATGACATCTCCGCCGCCGAGGTGGCGGCGCGAAATCCCGCCGCGATCATCCTCTCGGGGGGTCCGGCGAGCGTTTACGCCGACGGCGCCCCGCACATGGACCCGGCGGTGCTTGAGCTCGGCATCCCGGTGCTCGGGTTCTGCTACGGCATCCAGGAGATGGCGTTGCACCTTGGTGGCGAGATCCCGCGCACCGACATCGGGGAGTACGGTTTCGCCGAGCTCACGGTGACCGATCCGGGCAGTGTGTTGTTGGCCGGGGTACCCGCGACCTCGCAGTGCTGGATGAGCCACCGCGACAGCGTGGCCACGGCGCCGCTGGGCTTCGCGGTCAGCGCGCGGACCGCGACCACCATGATCGCCGCCATGGAGGACGTCTCGCGCAACCTGTACGCCACGCAGTTCCACCCGGAAGTCGCGCACACCGAGCACGGCCAGCAGATCATCCGCACCTTCCTGCACGACATCGCACGGATTGAGCCGGTCTGGACGATGCTCAGCATCATAGATGAGACCGTCGATCTCGTGCGCGAGCAGGTCGGCGACGATCGCGTGATCTGCGGGCTGTCGGGCGGCGTGGATTCAAGCGTGGTCGCCGCGCTGCTGCACCGCGCGATCGGCGACCAGCTCACATGCGTGTTCGTCGACCACGGCATGTTGCGTCTCAACGAGGCCGAGCAGGTCGTCAGCACGTTCCGCGACCGGTTCCACGTCGATCTCATCCACGTCGATGCCGAGGAGCGCTACCTGCGGCTGCTTGCCGGCGTGACCGATCCGGAGGAGAAGCGCCGTATCATCGGCGAGGAGTTCTGGAAGGTCTTCTTCGAGCAGGCCGAGAGGCTAAAGGGGGTGCGCTGGCTCGCGCAGGGCACGC
>CAMTXY010000088.1:0-2623 GCA_947085795.1 uncultured Actinomycetes bacterium
CCTTTGCAAGATGTCCCGGATGGAGGTTCGCCGTCCATGCGTTCGCATGTGGCGCGGGCGTCGTACCGCGATCTTCGTACAGCGTCGGTCAGTCGCGGGTCAGAACCATGGTGCGAAGCGGCACCTGAGGGAAGAGCTCGAGGACGTCGCGGTTGTACATGCGGATGCAACCGGCCGAAGCCATCGTGCCGATCGACCAGGGCCGGTTCGTCCCGTGAATCAGGTAGCGCGTATACACGTACCCCGAGGCGGTTTTCCGAAACAGCCGCATCTTCCGCGGGCCGTACACACCGTTCGGATCGGAGTGGTACTTGGCGTCGATGCGCCAGACCGCGGCCGGAGTGCGCGCGTTGATACGTCCGTGGGCGACAGGGTAGGACGCGACGAGACGTCCGTCCTTGATCCAGTACAGCCGGTAGTCGGACTTGTCCACGATGATGCACGTGGACCACGGATAGTCGAGACGCGTAAAGCGGAAGGAGGACTCCGTCCGGGCGACGGGGTTGTGCGCGACGAGACGAACGTGGTTGACGCCGGCCGCCGGCTTGATCTCACCGAGGCGCACACGAGCGTCGTCGGTGGTGGCGACATCGACGATCCTGCTGCCGTTGAGGAAGACCTCGATGCGCCTCGTCGAAGCGCCGCTACGCACCGTCAGCGACGCGCGCCGCGCCGCATACGACCCGGGCACGGGCGTCACGAGCGCGGCGCGGCCAGGCTTGCCCCACACCCTGACCACGAGAGGTGCTGAGCGGACGACGCCGTCTGAGGACCTCACCATCGCGCGTACCGTGTGGCGACCTACGCCCATAGCGATGCGACCGAGAGCCACTCGCTGACCCGGCACCACGGAGACGGCGTTTTGAGCCACACCGTTGACCGTGATGACCGCCGTACCCGTCGGATCGTTGCTGCTCACCGTAAGGGTGATGTCTGGTGCCCCGAGATGATCGACGGCCGACGAGGACACCTGCAGGGCAGCAGCATGCGCGGGAAGCAACGTCAGTATCGCGAGGGATCCGAGAAGAAGCCCGGCCAGCAAACCGGCTGTCTTCACCTTCGTCGTCATGATGCCCCCCTTTTTTTTTCGCTCGATCAGGGTGAGTCGAGTCCGCGCCACGTCGGACGGTCGACCGTCCGCACGTTGATGTATGCGACGGTGCCTGCCTGTTCCGCCAGGATGGTGCGTGCCACGGCATCCTTCCGAGCGATATCGTGTGCAGACCCGACGAATATCTCGACATCGTCTTTCGTGATGAGCGCGGTCCGATCCACTGTAGGCGCCGAAATCGCCCGTGTCAGTCCGCGCATCTCCGGGCTCAATCCCTGCCACACCTGAAGAGCGTTGAGGAGCGCTTCGGATTCCAGGCGAATCCCCGGCACAGGCTCCAGGTCTTCCACATCCCGGATGACCACGATCGTCACCGTCTCTTCGGGAGTCTGCTCTGCTAGTACGTACCCATCACCATCGACTAGGGAGAAAGCTGCCGTTCCGATGTCCAGCAGGGCCACAGGGGTGCGCTCTGAAACGCGGATCCGCACGGTGTCGGGAAATTCGCGAGATACGACCGCCCCAGCCACCCAAGGACTTGACTCGACACGTTCCTCTATCGCCGACCCCGCCATTCTGAGCAGGGTGGTGTCAGCGGGAACCGCCGCGAGCGATCGCACCTCCTCGGTCGTAAGCCGCGTGTTACCCATCACCTCGATCGTCTCGACGGTGAACAGGGCCGACCGGTAGATCGACACTCCACAGAGAACGACGGCTGACACGGCGGCGACCATCAACATCAACCGCAGCCTCACCTTCCTGCGGTGCGCGGCGATTCTCCGCTCCCGTTCAGCGCGTTTCGTACGCGCGACATTCGTTGCCGCTCGGGCAGTCGAACTATCGCCTGAACGACGGCGTGGTATTGCATCGCCCTTCTGTTTAGCCTTAGGCTTTGTCTCGGGATGTCGGCCCTTGCTCGTCTGATGAGTCGATATGACGATCTTCTTACGTCCCATCGTACGACCCTAGGAACCGCATCTCCGGTCGGAGCTCGATTCCGTATCCTTCCCTGACCGTGTCGCGCGCCAGGTGCATAAGCGCAAGCACATCCTTGGCGGTGGCGCCGCCAAGGTTGACGATGAAGTTCGCGTGGACCTCGGAGATCGTCGCGCCGCCGATCACGTGACCCTTGAGTCCCGATGCTTCGATCAGCCGTCCGGCGGAATCACCCTCGGGGTTGACGAACACGCTTCCCGCGCACGCCAGACCGATAGGCTGAGTCCGTTTGCGACGCGACAGACTCGCATCCATCCTGCGACGAATCGCGTCCGCGTCACCCGGCTGCACGCGAAGCGTACACTCCACCGCCATACCCCTCGCCGACATACTGCTATATCGGTACCCCCAGGCGACTTCCGGGCCCCTCATCCCGACGAGACCCTCGCCGGGCACGTACACGGTCACTCTTTCGACGATCGCGCCGATCCACTCGTCACGCGTGCCGGCGTTCATCGCCAAAGCCCCCCCGACCGTGCCGGGAATCCCCACGGCGAACTCAAGACCCGACAGCCCTTTGGAGTACGCGTCCTGCACCACATGACCGAGAGCGACACCGGCCCCTGCCCCGGGAAG
>CAMTXY010000089.1:0-2762 GCA_947085795.1 uncultured Actinomycetes bacterium
ACGACGCTCTTCCGATCTGGTGACGCGCTCATAGGTCCACGCGCCGAGGAGGTTCGCCGCAAGATCATGCCGGCGAACCACTACCGCGCCGTTGATGCCGCCGATCTCCTGGGTATTGCGTCGCTGTCGTGTCACACGCCCGCCGACAACTCAGCCAACAGGTTCGTCCAGCGCCATCTCGATGAGGTCGTTCCGCGCACCCTCGATGACGTCGTCAAGTCACTGCGCGCGATCCCGGAGTACGCAGACGCGGCGCGCAAGGGCTGCGGACCTGTCGTGGTAGCTGGAAACGGCTCGAACCGGGCGGGTCGAATGGTCGTGGACATGACCGGTGGCACCGAGGGTCCGGCCGAAGCGCTCGACAAGCTCGTCGCCGCCGGCGTCGGGACGCTTGTGGGCATGCACTACTCTGAGGAACACCGCAAGCATGCCGAGGAGATCAAACTCAACCTCGTCATCGCCGGACACGTCTCCAGTGACGTAATCGGCATGAATCTCGTGCTCGACGAGATCGAGAAGGCCGGAAAGATCGCTGTCTACGCGTGCTCGGGCATGGTCAGGATCAAGCGCTCGTAAGGAGAGGCGGTACGATTCGGGAGGCGACACTCCCGGTGCATGAAGCGAACGGCCGCCCGCGCACTGCGGGCGGCCGTCTTTCGTCTCTATGGACTCGGTGTCGTGGGGTCGGAGGGAGGCGGCTCCGGTGGGGGCGTCGGGGGCGGGGGTGGGGGAGGCGGGGGAGCGGGTGCCGGGCCTTTGGAGATTACGACGGTGACGACAGCATCCTGTTTCACGCGCGTGCGTGCAGCGGGGTTCTGGGATATGACCTTGCCGATCGCGACGTCGGCGCTGTACTCCTCGGAAAACACCGTCTTCAGCCCGGTCTCCTGCATGGTTTTGGCGGCCTCGTCCTTGGTCATGCCCACGAGTGACGGGATGGCGATACGCGAGTCCCACTGGGGCTTCCACTTGTACTTGGGCCTGGCCTGCCTCTTGAACTCCATCACGGGCAGGCCTGTGTGAGCGGCCTTCATGAACTCGGCCCAGATCGGGGCCGACAGGGTGCCGCCGAACCCGCGTCGGCCGCGCACGTTGTTCATGGGGATCTCCGTCTTGTAATAGCCCACCCACACCGCCGTGGAGAGCTGCGGCGTGTACCCCGCGAACCAGGCGTCGCGGTTGTTCTGTGACGTTCCGGTCTTGCCGGCGGCCGGACGCCCGATACGGGCGCGGCTCGCAGTCCCTCCGGTGATGACGCCCTTGAGTACGCTCGTCGTGGCATAGGCGATCTCTGGTTCGAGGGCTTTGACGCCCTTGGGTTTCGCCTCGAACACCACGTCTCCATCGGGGCCGATGACTTTGGTGATCGCGGTGGGGGGGAAGTGTATGCCGTTGGTGGCGAGTGTTCCGTAGGCCGAGGCCATCTCGAGCGGCGTCACGTTCTGGCTGCCCAGAGCAATCGACGGGAACCCGGGGATCTTGGTGGTGATGCCCATCCGCCGGGAGACCCCCGACACTTTCTGGGCACCGGTCGGCCCGTCTTTCTCGTTGAGATCCCAGATCAGCCGGGCGAAGACCGTGTTGACGGAGCTACGGGTGGCCGAGTCGATCGTGATGAGTCCTCGGCCGCGACCCTCGGAGTTCGAGACGTTCCACGCCGGGGTTGCCGGGATGCGCGCAGGGGAGGACGAGTCCATGTAACGGTAGGGCGGCATCCCTTCTTCGAGTGCTGCGACCAGCACGAAAGTCTTGAACGATGAGCCGGGTTGACGTCGGCCCTGCGTCGCGAGGTTGAACTTGTTCTTGCTGTAGTCTCGACCGCCCACCAGCGCTTTGATGTAACCGTTGCGCGGGTCGACCGACACGAGCGCGCAATCAGGATCCCCGGGTTGCCCAAGCGCATTCTTAACCGCGTCTTCGGCATACTTCTGAAGGCGCGTGTCGATGGTCGTGTGGACCGTCAGTCCGCCCTGGAACACGAGCGCCTGTTCGTACTCGGCCTGCAGGAGTTTCTTGACGTGTGCCACGAAGTACGGGGCGGCGTAGATGCCGTGTTCGGGCTCATCGGCGCGTTTGAGAGCAAGCGGCTCGTCGTTGGCAGTATCGTACTCCGTTCGCGTGATGTAGCCGTTCTCGTACATGCTGTACAAGATCTGGGCTCGGCGGCGCAGCGCACCATCGGGGTTGTCGTACGGTGAGAGCCTGCTCGGCTGCTGGGGCAGTCCGGCTAAAAGCGCAGCCTCGGCGAGCGTAAGGTCTTCGGCGTCTTTGGAGAAGTAGACCCGCGACGCGGCCTGCGCGCCGTAGGCGCCTTCGCCGAAGTAGATGGCGTTGAGGTACAGCTCAAGGATGTCCTGCTTGTCCTTGCGCTTCTCCAGTTCCATGGCGAGGAACGCCTCACGCACCTTACGCCGGAAGGAGATATCGGTGCGCTCATCGAGCAGGACGGTGTTGCGGATGTACTGCTGGGTGATGGTGGATGCGCCCTGGGTCGCCCCGGTCGTCATGTCGACCCATAGTGCGCGTAGTATGCCGATCGGGTCGACGCCGACGTGTTCGTAGTACCGCTTGTCCTCGGTCGCGACGATCGCGTCGATCAGGTTCGTGGAGATCTCCGAGATGGGTACTACCGTCCGGTTCTCCAGGAACAGCCGGGCGAGTAACACGCCGTCCGCCGAGTAGATGGTGGTCGCCTGCGCGACGTCGAACGCATCGGGGGACTCATAGTCGGGGAGATCCTGTAGCCACGTCTGGACGATGCC
>CAMTXY010000090.1:0-9055 GCA_947085795.1 uncultured Actinomycetes bacterium
ACCGACATCCGCCTCGGGCCCACCCTGCCCGCATTCATCACTCCGAACGTGCTGCAGGTGCTCGTGGACACCTTCGCCATCAAGCCGATCGGACAGACCGCCGAGGCCGACCTCGCCGAGATTCTCGGCGAGGCGTAGGAAGAGGAGACGTCGTCACCGTGAAGCGGAAAGCGCTTGTCATCACAATCTGCTCACTAGCGATTCCGCTTGCGGTCGTGGCGGTCGTCCAAGAGCACGCCAGCTACCGTATGAACCAGTGTTTCGGCTGCCATTCGGAGGGTATGCCGGAGATGGGGCGCTGAACGCGAAGGCGGCCCGATCGCGCTTCAGCCGATTCGCTCGCTCGCGGGAGGGCGGACCTCGGAAAGCGCCAGCTCCGCCTCGTACCCGCCTGGGGCGTCAAGCTCACGCAGCGCGGGGAGGAACGGGGTGAGCAACCCGGCAAGGAGAAGCGCGCCGCCGAACATCAGGAACGTCGTCTCGACCCCGAACCGCTCGACCGCTGGCCCCGCTACGAGGTACCCCAGCGGCCCGGCGGCATACTGCATCGAGAGCATCACGCCGAGCACGCGACCACGCCGTGCTGGCGAGGTACGGGTCTGCATCGCGATGTTGAGCAGCGGGCCGACCGGTCCCCAGAAGAACCCGCTGCACGCTGCGGCGAGCACGAGCAGCGGATACGCCGGCAGCAGCGCCATGCCGAGCACCGCGACGCACGCGGTGATCACCGAGAACACGAACGCGCGGCGGCGTGACATGCGTGCTCCGATCGCGCCGTAGAGCAGCGAGCCGGCCACACCGCCACCGCTCATCGCCATGAGCGCCACGCCGAGACGCTGCGGCGCCTGCTGCGCTTCGAACACCACCGGTAGCAGGACGCCTTCGATCGGCATGTAGATCGCCACGAGCATCATCGCCACGAGCAGCATCGTGCGCAGCAGGCGGTCGCGCCATACGAGCCCGAGCCCCTCGAGCGCTCCTCGCCACAGATTCTCGGGGCGATCCGCGTGCTCCGGTTCGCCGATGCCTTCCACGCGCACGACCGCGACGAGCACCGCCGAGAAGACGAATCCCACAGCGGTCGCCCATAGCGCTCCTGTAGCGCCGACTACCGCGATGAGCACACCGCCGAGTCCCGGGCCGATCAGGTAGGCGAGCCCCCAGGCGGCTTCGTGAACGCCGTTCATGCGCTCGAGCGGCCAACCGGCACGTCTTGCCATCTCCGGGATCATCGTCTCGCGCGCTGTCGCCCCGACCGGGTCGAAGATCGCCCCGAGAGCCACGAGCAATACGATCAGCGGCAGATTGAGCCCGAGCGCGACGTCGACGAGCGGGATCGATATCACCGACAGCGCCGAGAGGATGTCGGAGATGACAGAGGTGCGTCTCTTGCCGAGCGTGTCGACGAGCGAGCCCGAGAACAGGCTCGAGAGCAGCAGCGGTAGCGCCGTGGCGGCGCCGACGATGCCTGCGGCTGTCGGCTGACCGGTGCGTTCGAGCACGAGCCACGGGATGGCCACCGCGGCTATCCCGTTGCCCGCGCCGGACGCCACGACGGCCGATTCGAGCATTATCACCGGTGCGAGGCGATGCGGTCTTCGCGTCACGGGATTCCCGTCTCGGGGGTGGGCCGTGTCAGATTGTACCCGCCCGCCCCTCCTCGGCGGGTGTGCAGTATCATAGCGGGTGGATGGCGCGGACAAGCCGCGTCACGCGTCAAACGCCACGGAGGACCCCGATGTCAGAGGCCATCCGCCACGTTCGAGAACTCGCGGACCGTATCGGCCCGCGCCCGGCCACGACGGACGCCGAGGCGCAGGCCGCTGACTACATCGAAGACGTGTTCCGCTCGCACGGGCTTGACGTGGAGCGGCAGGAGTTCGAGTGCCCGCGCACGTACGCATGGGCGTTCGTGGCGTACCACCTGCTCACCATCGTGTCCGCAGGAGTGTTGTTCTGGGCCGATGCCTGGGGTCCGTTGCGCTGGATCGCGTTCGCGGTCGCGGCGCTCACCGCCGTCGCCATGTGGTTCGACCTCGATACGCGCTTCGGACTGTCCACGCTGATGCCGAAAGGGCCGAGTCAGAACGTCATCGCCCGGCGCGTCCCGAAAACACGCCGCGGCGAACGGGTGCGCCGCGTGGTGATCGTCGCCCACTACGACTCCGCCAGGGCCTCGCTCGCGTTCTCGCCGCCGCTCGTCAAGAACTTCGCGGCGACGTTCGGTCTCATGAAATGGTGCACGTTCCTCGTGCCCGCCCTCATCTTCATCGACAATCTGCCGCTCGCCTCCGCAGTCGATCCGTACCTGTGGTACGTCACGCTCGCGGCGGCGGCGTATTTGCTCGTACCGTTACTCATCAACGTCCACCGCGAGCTCGTGATGAGTGCCACCGATGGGGCGAACGACAACGCTTCGGGTGTGGCGGCGCTCCTCGGCGTCGTGGAATCGATCGTGCCCGAACCTGAGGGCGGCGTGCAGATGCCGACGCAGCCGCTGCGGCGCGCCGGCGTAGATCCCGCGGGCCTGCCGGACGATTTCGAGTGGGCCGAGCTGACGCCGGTCGTACCCGCGGGGCCGTCGCACCAGGCGAGCCTGGACTTCGGCACCATCGAGTTCGAGGCGGTCGACGTGACCCGGACTCGCTCGTACGACGCCCCCGTCACCGATGAGGAGCGATTCGGCTTCGGGAGTGTGACACCGGCCGGGGGTGAGCCCACGCGCGAGGACCTGTTCGGCACTCCGTCAGAGCAGGCGGTCGGAAAACCCCGCCGCCGCAGCCTGTTCGGTTTGGGGAAAGGGCGTCGCGAGTCAGGTGAGGTCGGCGTGAGCGGCTGGCTCGGTGTGGGCAAGGATTTCGACGCGCGGAAGGCCGGACGCGACATCGGTCACTGGGAGAACTTCGAGGACGACGACGAGGAGGATTTCGGATCGCTCGGGGGCTGGGCCGGCGACGACCCGATCGGGGACCCGGACTTCCCCGCGAACGAGGCCGCGCGCATCCGCCGCCGGGTGGCCGATCGGGGCGACCGCGATATCGCCGACAAGGAGATATGGTTCGTGGCGACCGGTGCCGAGGAAGCGGGCACGTGGGGCATGCGCGCGTTCCTCGACGAACACAGCGATGAGCTCAAAGACGCGTTCATCATCAACATCGACAACATCGGAGCGGGCGCGCTGTACTGGGTGACTCGTGAGGGTATGGCGCGGCGTTACGCGAGCGACCGGCGCCTTCTGAGTCTGGCGCGCCAGGTCTCACGCGAAGACGAGATAATCGTGAAGGGCCGCGAGTACAAGGGCCTGTCGACCGACGCCACGCCCGCACTCGCCCGCCGGTTTCGCGCGATGAGCATCATGGCATTCGACATCAACGGGCGGTTGCCGAACTGGCACTGGTACACCGACACGAGTGACAACGTCCGGCCGGAGAACGTCGACGCGGCGATCCGGCTCGTGGCGGGTATCGTGAGGGAGCTGTAGCGCGACACCGGCCCGGCGGGATCAACGGGTGTGCCGCGGGGCCGACACAGCGTCTCCCTCGTCAGAACGCGCGTTCGACCTCGACGCGCTCGACGCGTTTGACCGCGAGGCGGTCGGCGTGAAACGACAGCACCGTGCCGCCGACGATGAGCGCCGCCGCCGCCCAGAACACCGGCAGCATGAGGAACGAACGCTGCAGGGCCACGACGACGATCGCGAACACGATGAAGCCGAGGTGCAGCAGCCCCGACCCGGTCTTGGTGAGCCTGCCTTCGGTCAGGTACGAGGGCGCACGGGCACCCGCGACGGTCATCGCGACCACCGCGACCTGGATGAGAGCCGATAGTCCCAGGTAGACCGTCAGTCCGTTGGCTATCGAGCCGGTGAACGCCCAGACGGCGAGGCCCACGAGTACCATGCCGCCGGACACCGCCAAGAGCGCGGTGCGCGCGAACAGCCGCTTGGGCACGCACAGCCCCATCACCACGACGAGCAGCACGATTTGCGGTGCGGCGGCGGCGTTCATCACCGCCACGTACGCCGGGTAACCCGTTTCGCTCCAGCCCGCGAAGGTGTTCTCGGCCCACCACGCGTACGCCGTGCCGATGAACGACTGGATCCCCAGTCCGCCGAGAAGCGCGACCGTCGCCACGGTCAGACCGAAGTCCCACTCACGCTTGAGCCGCGAGTCGCTCATGCCACGCCTCCGCTCACGATGCAGGCCGGCCCGAGCACGTAGCTGTGCGCTCCAGGCACGACGTAGGTCGACAGGTACGTCAGCACGAGCACGACGAATGACACCACGCCGAGCATAGCGACCCACCTCCACATGCCGCGGCGTCGCAGGTACAGGCGTGCGTGCAGCACGGCGGTGTAGAGCAGCCACAGCATGATCGACATGTTGACCTTGCCCGACCACCACCACGACTCGCCCTGCCAGGCCAGGATCGCCCACGGGAAGCCGATCAACATGCCCGCCGTCAGCGGTAGGTAACCGAAGCGCGCCCACCGGTACGCCGTGGTCTCGTACGCCGAGTATCGCGTCCGAATCATCTGCACGGTGGCGATGAACGACAACGCGAACGCGCCGTAGCTCACGAACAGCAGCGGTGGATGTACCCACATGTACCAGGTGTTGTAGTAGAACTGACGTGCGCTTTCCATGCCGCGGAACCCACCGGCGGCGGCCTCCGGCACCCCCGAGGCCATCGCCTGCAGGTAGCCGGCGTACTGGCCGAGGAACTGCGGCAGGGGCTCGGTGAACGGCTTGCCCCACACCGCGGCGCCGAGCACGAGCAACGCGGTCGTGATCGCAGCTCCCGGCAGCAGCTCCTTGCGGTGCCGCCTGATCAACATGCCGAGCAGCGACACGATGAGCGCCCAGAAGTAGAGCTTCTCGGACTCGATCCACAGCGGCACGGCCATCCGGCCGGTGATCTGGCCGGTCTCGGGGTTCACGACGATGCACGCCTCGTACAGACGCCAGTGGAACCAGGCAAGGAGTCCCTCGCCCGCGAGCAGCACCGCCGTGGTCGCCCCGAGGGCGATCACGAGCCAATGGCGGAGAGACGGCACGAGCGCCACGGCGAGAAGGGCGAGCGCGATAACGGGCATGAGCGCCTGGATCGGTCCGCCGAATCGCGCAAGGACGTCGATGAGCTGTGTGATCTCGGTCTGCGTGGCGAGAACGTCCACGGTGCTCCTTCGGGAACGGATTCAGACCAGTATATCGCAGTCCGCCCGCATCGCTCCGGTGTCATGCGCTTCGGGGTTCTCGCCGGACTCTCGAGCGTCCCACGCGGACAGCCGCCGCGAAACAGCCCGTGCGTTGCGGTGGCGGGAGGGTCATGGGTACACTGACGTTCACCCTCGGACCCCCCTCTTCGGGGGCATGACCCGCGTATCATACATACGGGAAGGTCTTACGTGAGCCCGAGCAAGATAGCCAAGATGCTTACCCGTCGCCTCGTGGTCTCGTGGCGCGATCAACCTACGCGCTATGACATCGAGGCGCTCCAGGCCAACGTCGAGCGTGTCGGACTCGTCATCAAGGTCCGGTGGGCTCTCGTGGCGGCGCTTGCGGTCTACTCGGTACTCGGGGCATGGGCCTACACCCTCGAGACACCGCTCGACGAGCTCGCTGACAACATGATCATACCTGCGGTCGCGATGGTGTTCGTGCTCGGCTACAACACGTTCTACCAGAGTACGTACCGTCGACTCGGTAACATCGCGATCCTCAACCACGCGCAACTCATGTTCGATGCGTTCGTCGTGGCGGTGCTGGTGTACTACTCCGGCGGCGCACACTCGTGGTTCTGGGCGATGTACGCGCTGTTCGTTCTCGAGGCGGCCTTCATCTTGTCGCGGTGGTGGCATGCGTGGGCGATCGCCGGGTTCTGCCTGTTCGTCAACGGTGTCGTGCTCTGGGGCGTGTACTTCGGCGTGCTTCCGGACGTCGCCGTCCCGTTCATGGCGGGTCCCCTGCACGAGAACTTCACGTTCGTCGCGGTCTCCTACCTATGGCAGATAACCGTGCTCGCCGGTGCCGCATCGGTCGGCACGATGATGACCGCCGCGCTCAGGCGTCGTGAAGCGATGCTCGCCCAAAGCTCGATCATCGACGAGAAGACCGGTCTGTACGACCGCGCCTACTTCAACCGCGCGTTGGCAAGCGAGCTGCAGCGGGCGGAGCGAGACGGCCGCGGCGTGGTCGTCATGCTCATCGACATCGATGACTTCGGACGGTTCAACAAGACGTTCGGACTTGAACATGGCGACCGGATGCTGCGTGCCATCGCCGAGGCCATGCGTCAGGTCGTCCGTGACTGCAGCGATGCATCGGGCGGAGACGCCAACCTCATCGCCCGTTGCGGGGGAGAGGAGTTCGCCATCGTGCTGACGCAGGATGCTGGGTACGAACCGCCGACCATCGAGCGCGGACTCGAGGTCGCCAGCGCGCTGCGTGCCGCGGTCGAGGACGTACGAATCGCCGACGCAGGCGTGACAGTCAGTATCGGGGTGGCCCACAGCCTGCAGCACGGGCTTACGGCCGGCGAGCTGCTCACCGCCGCCGACATCGCGCTGCAGGAGGCGGTTGTGGCTGGCGGCAATCGTGTGTGCGCCGCGCGCACGACGCAGTGAGTGCTCGCGCCCGCATCGAAGCGACCGCCATCGGTCTGGCCCTCGCGCTGTTCATGCTCGGCGTCTCGGTCCTGCTGCTCACATTTCCCGGCGTTACCGGTACGCTCGTGCGCGCCTTCGGCAGCGCTGGGCGATCGGGTTTGGCCGAGGAGACGGCAGCGCGGCTCGCGCAGGACGTGCGCACGTATGTCGCCGACGGGACTCGGCCGCAGCTGCCAGCCACCGTCGACGGCCGTCCCGGCTTCACTCCCCGCGCGGTCGCCCACCTCGACGATGTTCGGGCGGTCTTCTCCGGAACCCGCCTGGCGACCACCGGGCTCGCGGCCCTGCTCACGGCCTGGCTCATGATGCGGCTCTCGCGGCGGTCCTATCGTCCGATCGCCGCGGCGTCGAAGACAGGAGCGTTCATGCTCTTCACCGCACTTCCGCTCGCCGCCGTAGCCGCTGTGCTCGATTTCGACGTGTTGTTCGCGTGGTTCCACGCGCTGTTCTTCGAAGGCGACACCTGGTTGTTCCCCGCCGATGAACTGCTCATCCAGCTGTTCCCCGAGCCGTTCTGGGTGACCGCCGGTGCGCTGTGGGCCGCGCTCGCGTTCCTCGGCGGAACGGGGCTTTACGCCGCGTCCCGGGCGCTTGCACGAGAGGATACGAAGGCCACGCGAAGGCCATGCGCGTGAATCTTGCATGACAAGCGGCGCAAGACGTGTAAACTTCTGTACGAGCCTCGTTTCCGAGGCGGGGGTTTTCGACGGGATGTCCCGTCCGATGTTCATCGGTCGATCCAGGAAGGAGCCGTACATGGCTGCCAAGGAAGGCTACTGCGTGAAGTGCAAGGAGAAGCGCGAGATCAGAGACGCGCAGGAGATCACCATGAAGAACGGCCGCCCGGCCACACAGGGCATCTGCCCGACGTGTGGGACTAAGATGTTCAAGATAGGCAAGTCGTAAGCATCTCTCTTCGTCGCTAGGGGCGCCCGGCCTTTCGTGAAAGGTTCGG
The DNA here is from genome assembly GCA_947085795.1 of uncultured Actinomycetes bacterium. Classification (GTDB taxonomy): domain Bacteria; phylum Actinomycetota; class Coriobacteriia; order Anaerosomatales; family UBA912; genus CAMTXY01. The sequence goes on from CAMTXY010000090.1 coordinate 7,623, forward strand.
GCGTCCTCGTGTTTAGCGCTCTCGTGCGCGGTGGGCCTGAGCGCGGCGTGAGGCCTGTTGACACGCGACGTGAGACGGGGGTAGCGTCCGAGCAGATGCGCCGACCTGCGCGCGGATGCACCACCAGATGAGCGAAAGCGGGTCTTTGGTATGAACGTGATCGTCGTGGGATGCGGGCGCGTGGGCTCGCAGTTGGCCACCCTGCTGTCGATCGAAGGCCACAACGTGGTCGTCATCGACAAGAGCCCCGAGGCGTTCAAGCGTCTCGGGAGCATCTTCAACGGTGTGACCATCAAGGGGCTCGGTTTCGACGAGGAGATCCTTGAAGAAGCGGGTGTTCGCGAGTGCGATGCGTTCGCGGCGGTCACGAACCTCGACAACACGAACCTCATGGCCGCAGAAGTCGCCCGCAAGATCTTCGAGGTTCCCCACGTGGTGGCGCGCCTCTACAACCCGGTCCGCGAGCGCACGTACATGCAGCTCGGACTTGACTACGTCTGCGGAACCACGCTCGTCGCCGAGACGCTCATGGACAAGATCATGGCTGGACACGGGCACCACATCGCCAGTCTCGGAGACGTCGAGATCGTCAACTTCAAGGCGAGCGATGAGGTAGAGGGTAAGACCGTCGGAGACATCGAGATCAAGCACCGGTTCCGTATCGCGGCGGTCGCGCGCGGCGACTCGATGTTCGTGCCCGATTCCGACACGGCCCTGCACGCCGGCGACGTCGTACTCGGCTCGGTCAAGGAGGATTCGTTCTCCAAGGTCGAGCGGTACATGGAGGAGTGACCGATGTTCATCGTGATCAACGGTGGCGGCAAGGTCGCCTCGTACCTGGCCAAGACGATGCTCGATTCCGGCCACGAGGTCGCGCTCATCGAGAAACGGTCCGACGTGGTCGAGCGGCTCGTCGCAGAACTACCGGATGGCGCCCTCATCATCCACGGCGACGGGTGCGATGCGCAGTACCAGGAGGACGCGGGGGTCTCGCACGCGGATGTCTTCGTGGCTGCGACGGGCGACGACGATGACAACCTCGTGGCCTGTCAGCTCGCCAAGGTCGCGTTCGGCGTGCCGCGCACGCTCGCCCGCGTGAACAACCCCAAGAACGAGAGGATCTTCAACGCCCTGGGCATCGAAGCGATCTCATCCACGACCATCATCTCGAGGATGATCGAGGAGGAGGCGACCGTCGGCGACATCCGGACGCTCATCGCGCTTCGGCGGGGCAACATGGCCATCGTCGAGATCGAACTGCCGACCGACCGATGCGTGGTCTGCGACAAGGAGGTCGCGTCCCTCAATCTTCCGGACGACTGTATCCTCGTGGCCCTTATCAGAGGCGACGACGAGATCGTGACAGTCCACGGCGACACGAAGTTGCAACCGGGCGACCAGGTCATCGCGTTCACGAACGTTGAGCGCGAACG
>CAMTXY010000091.1:0-1909 GCA_947085795.1 uncultured Actinomycetes bacterium
CTCACCCATCGGGATCACCTGCCATGGGAGACGCGCGCCGAGATCGAGCGGGTCGCGGAGCCCCGGTTCTGGGACGAGGAAGACGTGACCGTATACGTGCTCGGCGGAACCGGAGCCGTCAGTGATAGCGTGTTCAAGGAACTTCAGAAGATCCGTGAAGTCTCCGCTGTGAAGCGTGTGTGGGGTCCGGATCGCTATGCGACCGCCGCTGCGATCGCGACAGAGATGGACGATGAAGTCTGGATCGGCACGACCGCGTACGTCGTCAACGGCCATGCGTGGGCTGATGCTGTGGCCGCCGCACCCGTCGCCGCACGGGACAGCGCACCGGTCCTCATGACGAAGACGAGCACGGTTCCCACAGTCACCATGGACTGGCTGGAAGACAACGGAATCACCGATGTCGTCATCGTCGGTGGAGAGGGTGTCGTAAGCTCAGCGGTTGCGCCGGTTCTGCTCACCACGAAGAACTCGCTGCACCCCGAGGTCAAGAAGTACTTCGATGAGAGCGACGCCATCGGCGTTCCATACGCCGGGCTCCATCTCGATCAGGGTATCGGTTGCTACGTTCTCGGTGGCTCTGCGGCCATCAGTGACGCGACCTATAAGGCCTTCCGCGATCTTTGGATCTTGGTTGATTGACGCTCCCGTAGAGAGGGTCGCCTGCTTGCAACGCTCTACCAGAGGAGGGCCGGGTCATCCCGGCCCTCCTCTATGTTCGGATGCGGCTGAAGGGCGGATCCCCATTGGCTCATATCTAAGCGCCGATGACTTAACCCTGTCTATGAAATGCCTGGTTGACGGCCTTGAACACCAGCGCAACACACGGTACAATCCCTACTTGCTGGCACTCGCACGGTTCGAGTGCTAGCAGACGTGGCATTCGGGTGCGAAACGGGTATGAACCTGCATACGGCCCCGGGCCGCTGGTCCGCCAGTCGAATCCGGCGGACCCCTGTGACATGGTTTTTATCGGCCTGTAGGAGACGGAACGTAGGAGGGCAGCACATGAACCTGAAGCCGTTGGGCGATCGTGTGATCGTCAAGCCGGCGGACGCCGAGGAGAAGACCCAGAGCGGTCTGTTCATCCCGGACACCGCCAAGGAGAAGCCGCAGCGCGGCGAGGTCGTCGCCGTCGGCGACGGCAAGCTCAAAGACGACGGTACCCGCGTGGCTATCGACGTGAAGGCCGGCGATACCGTGATCTTCAGCAAGTACGGTGGCAGCGAGGTCAAGATCGACGGCGTCGAGTACAAGATCCTCGATGCCGAGCGTGACATCATCGCCGTTGTCGTCGACTAGCGTTCCGCGACCGACTACCCGTGAAGGAGGAGAAGCCTTAGATGTCTAAGGAGATCCGTTTTGATGAGAACGCCCGCCGTGGTCTTGAGGCCGGCGTGAACAAGCTGGCCGACGCGGTCAAGGTGACCCTCGGCCCCAGGGGCCGCTACGTGGTGCTGGACAAGAAGTTCGGCGCTCCGACGATCACCAACGACGGCGTGACCATCACCAAGGAGATCGAGCTCGAGGACGCCCTGGAGAACATGGGTGCCCAGCTGGTCAAAGAGGTCGCCACCAAGACCAACGACGTGGCCGGTGACGGTACCACCACCGCCACGCTGCTCGCCCAGGTCATCGTGCGCGAGGGTCTGCGCAACGTGGCCGCGGGCGCCAACCCGCTCGCCATCAAGCGCGGTATCGAGAAATCGGTCGAGGCGGTCGTCGACGCGATCAAGGCCAACGCCAAGGAGATCGAGGACAAGGAGGAGATCGCGCACGTCGGCGCCATCTCAGCCGCCGATGACGTCATCGGCAACAAGATCGCCGAGGCCATGGAGGTCGTGGGCAAAGACGGCGTCATCACCGTCGAGGAGTCGCAGACCTTCGGCATCGATATCGAGAACGTCGA
>CAMTXY010000092.1:0-9502 GCA_947085795.1 uncultured Actinomycetes bacterium
GAGTTCAGACGTGTGCTCTTCCGATCTCGTCCCGCCGCCATACACGTACCCGATGTCCGACAACCTCAGCGTCACAGCGCACCCACGATCGACTCCGCGCAAAGCGCGGTGGCCGGCACCGGAAGCCCCAAGCAGCGCAGCTGGTGCACGAGTTCGGCCACCGGCGGCAGGGACAGTCCGAATCCGGCCAGGATGTCGTGGCGCTCGAACAGCGCCTCAGGCGTGCCGAGGAACGCGATCTCACCGCGCACGAGGACGAGGACGCGATCCGCCGAAGCGACGTCGGCGAGGTGATGGGTGACGTGCACGATGCCGCGTCCGTCGGCCCGCAGCCGGTCGAGGACCGAGAGGACGTCCGCCCGGCCACGCGGGTCGAGCATGGCCGTGGGCTCGTCGAGAACGAGGTACGCAGGATCGAACGCGAGCACACCGGCGATCGCGAGCCGCTGCTTCTGCCCGCCGGACAGCAGATGTGGCTCGCGTCGCTCCAGCCCCGCGAGGCCAGTGCGAGCCAAGGCCTCGTCGACACGGCGACGCAGCTCTGCGGGGGGAACGCCGAGGTTCTCCGGACCGAACGCCACGTCCTCCTCGACGACGGTGCCCACGATCTGGTCGTCGGGATTCTGGAACACGACCCCGACGCGGCTCCTGATCTCCCAGGTCGCAGCCGGGTCGCCGGTGCACATGCCATCGACCGTGACCGAGCCGACGCTCGGCAGAAACAGGCCGTTGGCAAGCAGCGCGAGTGTGGACTTGCCCGAGCCGTTCGGACCAAGTACCGCGAGGGATTCACCGGGGCCGATATCGAGCGAGATGCCCGCCAGCGCACGACGACTCGCGCCTCCGTAGCTGAACTCCACGCCATCGAAGCGGATCACTGCTTCCTCCACGTACACGGTCGGAACAAGTACTGCGGGATTGAAACAGAAGGACCCCGCAATGAGTGCGAGGCCCTCCGTTCGTTACCTCCAGGCGCGACGGGACGGTCGTCGTGGAGCTAGCTGGTCTAGTCGACGAGCTCCATGATCACCATCGGCGCTGCGTCGCCCTTGCGAGGGCCGAGCTTGAGGATGCGAGTGTACCCACCGTCCCGACCCTCGAAACGCGGCGCGATGTCAGCGAAGATCCTGTGCACGAGTTCCTTGTCGCCGAGCTCACCCATCGCGAGTCGACGGGCATGCACGTCGCCCTTCTTGCCCCACGTGATGATCTTGTCCACGAGGGAGCGAACCTCCTTGGCGCGCGCCTCAGTGGTCTTGATCCGCTCGTTGGTGAACAGGGCGATCGCAAGGCTGCGCAACATGGCCTTGGTGTGGCTGGCGTCGGTGCCGAGCTTGCGACCCTTCTTGAGATGTCTCATGTTCGCGTTCTCCTACTGCTTCAGGCCAAGGCCCATGTGCTGGAGCTTGTCCTTGACCTCTTCGATGGACTTCGCGCCGAAGTTGCGGATGTTGAGCAGGTCGTTCTCGCTGCACTCGGTCAGCTGGCCGATCGTGTTGACGCCCTGACGCTTCAGGCAGTTGTACGAGCGAACGGATAGGTCGAGTTCCTCGATGGGCTTGTCGAGCTCGCTCTCGGCGTCATCGGCCTGGGCCTTGAAGATGCCCTCCTCCGGCAACGACGTGATCGCCTGCTCGGTGAAGATGAGCATGTGCTCGTCGATGATGCGACCAGCCCGCGCGACCGCATCGCCTGGATCGGCGGCCCCGTTGGTCTCGACCTCGAGCGTCAGCTTGTCATAGTCGGTGCGCTGGCCGACACGGGTGTTCTCCACCACATAAGTGCAGCGGGACACCGGCGAGAACAGCGAGTCGACCGTGATGATGCCGATGGGGTCCTCGGCACGCTTGTTGCGGTCGGCGGAGACGTACCCGCGACCGACACCGATCCTGATGCCCATCTCGAGCTTCGCGCCCCTGTTGAGGGTTGCGATGACCTGCTCGGGATTGACGAGTTCGAACTCGGCGGGCACCTTCAGGCGGGCACCGGTCACAACGCCCGGACCGGACGCGGACAGCGTCGCGACCGCATCGGCCGCGCCGATGCCCGTCTCACGGAAGACGAGTGACTTCACATTGAGCACGATGTCGGTGACGTCCTCGCGGATGCCTTCGATCGAACCGAACTCGTGCTGGACGCCCTCGACACGGATCGACGTCGCCGCCGCACCCTGGAGCGACGAAAGGAGCACACGGCGCATGCAGTTGCCGAGCGTATACCCGAAACCCCGCTCGAGCGGTTCCACGATGTACCGCGCGACGCGGTCGTCGACCTGCTCGACGGCGACCTGTGGTCTCATGAACTCTGTCACTTCTAAAGCCTCCTTGGCTTGTCCGAGCGTCCTACTTCGAGTACAGCTCGATGATGAGCTGTTCGCGGACTGGAGCATCGATCTGGTCGCGCTCGGGCAGGGACAGCACTTTGCCTGACAGTTTCTCGATGTCCACCTCGAGCCAGCCGGGCACCTCGACCTTCTCCGAGGAGATGAGCGAGGTCTTGATCACCAGCAGGTCTTTCGACTTCGCGGCGACCGCGATGGTGTCGCCCGGGCGAACCCTGAACGACGGGATGTTCACGCGGCGGCCGTTCACGGTGATATGGCCATGGCGGGCCACCTGGCGGGCCTCGTCGCGGGACTTGGCGAAGCCGAGGCGATACACGACGTTATCGAGCCGACTCTCAAGCAGGCGCAGCAGGTTCTCACCTGTGATGCCGACCTGACGGTTCGCGAGCTCGTAATAGCCCCGGAACTGCTTCTCGAGCAGTCCGTAGATCCTCTTGGTCTTCTGCTTCTCGCGGAGCTGGATGCGGTATTCCGAGTCACGCGGGCGCCTCTTGCCCGCCATACCCGGCGCGTACGGACGGCGTTCGACGCCGCACTTGTCGCTGTAACACCGATCGCCCTTGAGGAACAGCTTCACACCTTCGCGGCGGCACAGTCTGCAGTCCGCCCCGGTATAACGTGCCATCGTCTGGTTCCTCCTGTTGAATTACACGCGACGGCGCTTGCGCGGCCGGCTACCGTTGTAAGGGACAGGGGTGCAATCCTGGATGCTTGCGATCTCCAGGCCGGCGGCCTGCAGCGAGCGGATAGCCGTCTCGCGACCGGAGCCGGGACCCTTCACGAACACGGACACCTTGCGCATGCCGTGCTCCATCGCCGCCTTGGCGCAGGCCTCGGCAGCCATCTGAGCCGCGAACGGGGTCGATTTGCGCGATCCCTTGAAGCCCACGGTGCCAGCGGACTGCCACGCGATCACGTTGCCCTGGGGGTCCGTGATGGTGACGACGGTGTTATTGAACGTACTCTTGATGTGCGCTTGACCCACAGCGATGTTCTTGCGCTCCGATCGGCGCACGCGGGTCGTGACATTCTTCTTCTTAGCTACCATTCCTTACTTGCCCTTCTTCTTCGCGCCGATCTGGCGACGCGGCCCCTTGCGGGTGCGCGCGTTGGTGTGCGTCCGCTGCCCGCGTACCGGAAGGCCGCGACGGTGACGCAAGCCGCGGTAGCAGCCGATCTCCATAAGACGCTTGATGTTCTGGCTGACCTCACGGCGGAGGTCACCTTCGACGCGCAGATTGCGGTCGATGTACTCACGCAGCCGGACGACCTCCTCTTCAGTGAGGTCGCGTACCCGCGTATCAGCACCGATGCCGGCCTCACGCAGAATCAGCTGGCTCGTCGTCAGGCCGATGCCATAGATGTAGGTCAGACCGATCTCAACACGCTTCTCGCGCGGAAGGTCCACACCTGCGATTCGGGCCACTCGCCGTACCTCCTCTAACCTTGCCGCTGCTTATGGCGCGGGTTGTCGCAAATCACGAGCACCCGGCCATGGCGGCGAATGATCTTGCACTTGTCACACATCTTCTTGACCGAAGGCCGTACCTTCATCGTTCTCCCTTTCGGTGGTGCACATCTATCTTCAAACCCAGCCGCAGGTGTGTTGTTGTCAGCCCACAAAATCCACACGCCCCCGGGCGTATCCACTACTCGCCGGAGGTGCGCGTGCTACTTGTACCGATAGGTGATTCTGCCGCGAGTCAGATCATACGGTGACAATTCGACGACCACGCGGTCTCCCGGGAGGATGCGGATGTAGTGCATTCGCATCTTCCCCGAGATATGCGCCAGGACCTTGTGGCCGTTCTCAAGTTCGACACGGAACATAGCGTTCGGCAGTGGCTCGACGACCGTACCTTCCATCTCTATGGAATCTTCACGCTTCGCCACCAGCTATGTTCTCCTCACCCGGGCTTCAACCGCAAATGGTCAGTATACCTATCCCACAGTCGCCCGTCCACCCGTCCTGCGACACCGTGTGCGTGCGTCCGTGTGCGTGCGTCCGTGTGCGTGCCGTGTGCGTGTGCGATACGTCCTGAGGCACCGAGCGCGACACCCGTCCTGAAGCACCCGCTCGAGACGACCTACTCGAGCGTCAGGATCACGGGACCGTCCGCGCCCACGGCGACCGTGTGCTCGAAGTGCGCCGACAGCGAACGGTCGCGGGTCACGACCGTCCAACCGTCTTCGAGCGCGTCCACCTCCGCCCCGCCGGCATTGATCATCGGCTCGATCGCGAAGGTCATCCCCTCCTTGAGTGCAGGCCCTTTTCCCGCGGGTCCGAAGTTGGGAATCTGGGGTTCCTCGTGCATGGAGCGACCGATCCCGTGGCCTACATACTCGCGCACGATACCGAACCCGGCCTCCTCGGCCATGCTCTGAATCGCGGCGGAGATGTCGAAGAGCCTCGCGCCTTCGCGCACCTGCGAGATGCCTGCGTCGAGCGAGCGCCTCGTCACGTCGAGGAGGCGTGTCGCGAGTTCGCTCAACTCGCCCACCGGGAAGGTCATGGCGGAGTCGGCGTAGTAGCCGTCGACGATGGTGCCGATATCGACCGACAGGATGTCGCCTTGGGACAGTCTCCTGGCGGAGGGTATGCCATGGACCACCTCGTGGTTCACCGACGCGCAGATGGTCGCCGGGAAACCGTGGTAGCCCTTGAACGCGGGCGATGCGCCGGCCTGCCTGATCGCGTCCTCGGCGATCTCGTCGAGTTCGAGCGTCGTCACACCGGGACGCACCCGCTCCCCGACAAGACGCAAGGCGCGGGCGGTGATTCGCCCGGCCTCGCGCATGATCTCGATCTCCGCCGAGGACTTCCTAATGATCACGGCAGGCTGGCTACGTGCCGAGGATCGCTTCGATGCTCGCGAACACCTCGTCGACGGGCCGCGTACCGTCGATCTCGTGGAGGATGCCCTCGGAGCGGTAGTACTCGATGAGGGGAGCCGTTGAGCGATCGTAGACCGCGAGGCGGTTGGTGACGGTCCGCACCGTGTCGTCTTCACGCTGGTACAGCTCTCCGCCGCAGGTCACACACGTCGCGCCCTCGGACACGTCGGTGATGCGCCCGCACTGTCGGCACGTCCTGCGCGAGGTAAGGCGCCGGACGATGACATCGCGGGCCACGTCGATGCTGATCACTGCGTCAAGCGACTTGCCCATCTCGGCGAGCTCGCGGTCGAGCGCCTCGGCCTGACCGTCGGTGCGAGGGAAACCGTCGAGGATGAAACCCTTGGCCGCGTCCGGCTCCAAGAGGCGTGACTTCACGAGTCCGATGACGACGAGATCCGGGACGAGCTCCCCGGCGTCCATGCAGCTCTTGGCCTGCATGCCGAGCGGAGTCGTATTCGCGACCGCCTTGCGCAGGATGTCCCCGGTCGAGATGTGCGGAAGCCCCCATGCTGCGATCATCTTGGCCGCTTGGGTGCCTTTGCCTGCGCCCGGAGCGCCCAGAAGGACGATGTTCATGCGTCTCCTCCTCGCGTTTCGATCGTCTACTTGAAGAACCCGTCGTAGTGACGCATCTTCAGCTGGCTTTCGAGCTGAGTCATGGTCTCGAGCGCGACACCGACCATGATAAGGATCGACGTGCCGCCGAACTGTTCAAGGACCTGAACGTCGGTCGCCCTGAACAATATCGTGGGCAGAATCGCGATACCCGCCAGGAAGACCGCACCTGGCAGCGTGATGCGATTCATCACGTTCTCTATGTAGTTGACGGTAGCTTTCCCGGGACGCACGCCCGGGATGAAACCACCGTTCTTGCGCAGGTTGTCGCCCAGGTCGATGGGGTTGAAGACCAGGGCCGTGTAGAAGTATGCGAAGAAGATGATCAACGCCGAGAACAGGATATAGTACGGCACTCCCTCGGAGAGCGCATTGCCGATACGACTGATCGTCACGTTACCCGTGAGTGTCGCGAGCTGCGCCGGGAAGTACAGCACGGCGGACGCGAAGATGATCGGGATGACACCGGCGCCGTTGACTTTGAGCGGGATGTACGTCCCCGACCCACCGTACACCTTGCGGCCGACGACACGCTTCGCATACTGCACGGGGATACGGCGTTGACCTCGCTCCATGGTGACGACGAAAGCGACCACGGCCAAGAAGATCACGATCGTCACCACGAACATGACGACGTTGCCGAGTTGGAGCGCCTGCCACATAGCCGCCGGGAAGCGAGCCACTATGCTCACGAAGATCATCAGCGACATGCCGTTGCCGATGCCGCGCTGGGTGATAAGCTCGCCCATCCACATGATGAGCGCCGTACCCGCGATGAGGGTGATGACGATCACGGTATTGGTGATCCAGTCGAACCCGACCCCTGCGCCGGCGAGGGCGTCCCGGAATACGGTGAGCAGACCAAGAGCGTTGAGCAACGCGATCCCCAAGGTGAGATAACGCGTCCACTGGGTGATCTTGCGCCTCCCAGTCTCGCCTTCTTTGGACCAACGTTCGAGCTTGGGAACGACGCCCTGGAGCAACTGCATGATGATCGCGGCGGTGATGTAGGGCATGATGCCGAGCGAGAACACCGCGAACGTCTCGAGCGCGCCACCTGAGAACAGGTTGAGCAGACCGAGGACGGCCTGTCCTTCGACCAACGTCCTGACCACTTCGATATCGATTCCAGGCACCGGGATGTGCGCGCCGACCCGGTACAACCCGATGATGATGAGCGTGAAGATGATCTTGCGGCGCAACTCCGGCACACGGAACGCGTTGGCGATTGCAGCGATCACAGCGTTTCGACCGTCCCTCCAGCTGCCACGATCTTGTCACTGGCCGACCCGGACACCTTGTCGACCTTGACGGTAAGCGCCTTGGTCAGATCGCCATCACCGAGAACCTTGACGGCCACCTGTTTGGACTTGATGATGCCGGCCGCGAACAACGCGTCGATATCGACCACGTCGCCGGCGGAGAACTTCTCATCCAGCCGGGCGACGTTGACGACCGCATACTCCGTGCGGAAGCGATTCTTGAACCCCGGGAGCTTCGGCAGGCGCATGTGCAGCGGGTTCTGCCCGCCTTCGAATCCCGGACCTTTGCCGCCACCGGAACGCGACAGCTGGCCCTTGTCTCCCTTGCCGGAGCGCCCGCCGTGTCCGCTCCCGTGACCGCGCCCGACTCGCTTGCGATCCTTGCGTGATCCCGGTGCGGGGAACAGGTCATGAATCTGCATTCTGGTTTCTCCTTCTGTCTCGCTCGCCGCCGGACCACTCGGTTCCGGCGCTGCCGGCTGCTCGCCGCCGGCTGACTCCGTGTCAATCACCCGGATTCGCCCGGGTGCCATGCGGCCACCGATCAGTCCGCGGCTCTAGACCTCCTCGACCTTCACGAGGTGCTTGACCTTGAACACCATACCGCGAATCACCGGGTTGTCGTCCTGCTCGACGGTGTGGTTCATGCGCTTGAGTCCGAGAGCGCACACGGTGGCCCCCTGGTCCCGCGGCAGGCCGATGGCGCTGCGTACCTGTGTGATCCTGAGTTTGTTGGCCATCGGAGACTACTCCTCCCAACCGTAGATCTGGCCGACGGTCTTGCCACGCCTGCGAGCGACGTCCTCGGCGCTCGAGAGGGACTTCAGACCTTCCGCTGCGGCCTTGACCATGTTGAGCGCATTGTCGGTCCCGAGGGATTTCGACAACACATCTCGGACACCGGCGAGTTCGAGCAGGGCGCGAACCGGCCCGCCGGCGATGATACCGGTACCGGGGCTCGCCGGCTTGAGCAGCACCTTGCCGGCACCGAACGAACCGGTGACGGCATGCGGAATCGTCCCGTCCTTCAACGGGATGCGGAACATGTTCTTCTTGGCATCCTCGATGCCCTTCTTGATGGCGATCGGCACTTCCTGGGACTTGCCCATGCCGACCCCTACGTTGCCCGCACCATCACCGACGACGACCAGCGCCGTCAACGCGAATCGCCGGCCACCTTTGACGACCTTCGAAACACGGTTGATGTATACGACCTTCTCCTGGAGCTCCGAGACCGGAGCCTCTCTGCGCGCCATTCGTGTCCTCCCTAGAACTTCAGTCCGGCGCTACGGGCGCCGTCGGCCAGAGCCTTGACCCGGCCGTGGTACAGGCGACCACTGCGGTCGAACACTGCTTCGGTGATGCCCTTCTCGATCGCCCTGCGGCCGAGGAACTCGCCGACTGCCTTGGCGGCGTCGATGTTCCTGCCGGTCTTGAGGACCGTACGCAGCTCGGCATCGAGAGACGAACTCACGGCCACCGTGGATCCGGCTACATCGTCGATCAACTGCGCATAGATGTGCATGTTGGTACGCGTCACGCAGAGGCGAGGGCGCTCGGCGGTGCCGGAGACCTTGCCGCGCACGCGAGCCTTACGACGAGTAAGACCCGCTCTTTTCGTCTTCAGCCTATCCATGGCTTACAACACTCCTCGAGAATCCATCGGCCCCATCGTGGACCGGTACCGATCGCTACTTGGCAGTCTTACCTAGCTTGCGGCGAACGTACTCGCCTTCGTACCGCACACCCTTGCCCTTGTACGGCTCCGGCGGACGCCAGCCCCGAATCTCGGCTGCGACCTGACCGACGCGCTGTTTGTCGATGCCCCGCACGGTGATCCTCGTCGGCGCGGGCACCTCGAACGTGATGCCAGGCTCAACCTTGATGGACACCGGGTGCGAGAACCCCAGCTGCATCTCGAGGTCCGCGCCGTTCATCGCCGCACGATAGCCGACGCCGATGATCTCGAGATTCTTAGAGAAGCCCTCGGAGACGCCCGTCACCATGTTCGCGACGAGAGTGCGGGTCAGACCGTGCAGCGAGCGGTGTTCCCGCGAATCACTTAGGCGACTCACTGTGACGGTGTCCTCTTCGTGGGCGATGACCATGTCCTCGTTGAACGTCTGAGACAACTCGCCCCTCGGTCCCTTAACGGTGACCGAGGATCCGTCGATCCGTACCTCCACCCCGGCCGGGACCGGGATGGGCTGTTTGCCGATGCGAGACACGGCGTCGCTCCTTTCCTTCGAGTCCTGTCCGGCTACCAGATATATGCGATGACTTCGCCGCCGACGCCAGCCTTGCGCGCCTCGCGATCCGTCATTACACCACTTGATGTCGAGATTACTGCGGTGCCAAGCCCGCCAAGACGCTGCCGGTGCCC
>CAMTXY010000093.1:0-1986 GCA_947085795.1 uncultured Actinomycetes bacterium
CCTCGGGATGACCCTCACGGCGAACTTGAACACCTCGTTGCCGTTCATCTTGAGGAAGTGTTCCCCCGCCGCGAGACGTTCGGGGGTGGCCGGCGCTGCGGAGCCTCCCGCCGGTATCTTGAGCAGGTCGGCACCCGAACCGTCCGATCCGAGCACGATGCCGAGGATACCCGCCTCCTCGGCGGCCTGCACGACGACCGCCCCCGCGCCGTCGCCGAAGAGCACGCATGTGCCCCGGTCGGCGAAATCGACATGACGCGTGAGAGCGTCGGCGCCGATGACAAGGACGGTGCGAGCCCGGCCCGACTCGATCGACGAGGCGGCCACCTGCAGCGCATACACGAAACCGGTGCACGCGGCCATGACGTCGAATGCAGGACACGTCGCGCCGAGCTTAACCTGCGTCAGGCACGCGGTCGACGGGAATACCATGTCGGGACTCGACGTCCCGACCACGATCAGGTCGATGTCGGTCGGAGCGAGTGCGGCATCGGCCAGGGCCCGGCGGCCAGCCTCGGCGGCCAGATCGCTCGTGGCCTGGCCCGGCGCTGTCACCCGACGTTCTCTGATACCGCTGCGCGTGACGATCCACTCGTCGGTGGTCTCGACCATCGACTCGAGTTCAGCGTTCGTGAGCACGCGTTCGGGCAGGTACGAGCCGATGCCGGTGATAGCGGAACGTGTGGTCATGCGTTCGTCGCTCCTGGCGCTTCAGGGTCATGTGGGTGAAAAGTGTCAGAGATGCGTTCGGTCAGTCCGCCACGGACCGCCTGTGCCGCCACCCGCAGGGCCGATGCCACGGCGACCGCACCCGACGATCCGTGCCCGATGATGCAGACACCGTCCACACCGAGGAGTGGAGCGCCGCCGTACGTGTCGGGATCGAGGCGATGCTTGAGGCGCGTGAGCGACGGCTTGAGCACCGCAGCGGCCAGCGTCGTGAGCGCGTTGGCGGTCATGGCCTCTTTGACTTGGCCGAGCAGGCTCCTGCTCACGCCCTCGAGGAGCTTGAGCGCGACGTTGCCGATGAAACCGGAGACGTTCGCGCGCATGAGTTCGTGCGCCTCTATGGCTAGAAGCGAGCCCTTCGTGGGTTCCTCACCGATATTGAGCAACGCGACCCGTGGTTGCTGCGCGTCCAGCACGATGCGCGCGTAAACGGCGCCCATACGGGCGAAGTGGACGAGATGCTCGGGCTTGTAGTCGGCGTTGGCGCCTACGTCGAGAAGAACCACCGGTGATCCAGAGGTGGGAATCACCGTGGCGATGGCCGGTCGAGGGATACCCTTGATGCGGCCCATGACGAGCATGGCCGCCGCCATGCACGCCCCGGTCGAGCCGGCCGAGAAGAACGCTTGCGCGCGCCCTTCGCGCACAAGACGACAGCCGACCACTATCGACGAGTCCTTCTTGGTGCGAACTGCGATGGCAGGGTTTTCGTCCATGGCGATGATCTGTGTGGTGGCGACTGCGACGCAACGATCGGTTGCGGCGGCGAACGCCTCGATGACGTGCGCGGATCCCGTCAGGAGCACCTCGAGTCCGGAATCGGCCGCCAGCGCCGCAGCGACTCCCTCGAGCACCACAGCCGGTGCGTGGTCGCCTCCGACCGCGTCGACCGCGACCGTCACCCTCCGCGTATCGCTCATGATCCTCCCGAAGTCCTCAACGCCCGAGTTCGTACGCGTCTGGCAGCGGTGCGTCGAACGGACGCACGGTACGGGTCGCCTACTCGGTGTCGATGATTTCCTTGCCGTTGTAGTACCCGCACCCGCCACAGACACGGTGCGGCAGCTTCGGCTGATGACATTGTGGGCACACCGACTTGGCAGGGGCCTCGATCGTGTGGTTGGCACGGCGCGACGCGGTCTTGGAACGACCCGTCTTTCTCTTGGGAACCGGCATGGCTCGTCGTGCTCCTTTCGGGCGGGACATCCGTCCCGATACGTTCGACCGTCGGGCGGCCAGGCGCGACCGCACAGTCGC
>CAMTXY010000094.1:0-1136 GCA_947085795.1 uncultured Actinomycetes bacterium
TCAGCTTGCGGGCGCCCATTACGGCTTGCGCTCGATACCATCGGATTGGCTGACGCTGCTCCACATGCGCGAGGAGATCGGGGCAACGGCGCGAGCGCTCCTGACGCGTGGACTGGCTCGCTAAAGCGTATCGAGCAGAATGCCAGCAGGTAGAATCATCCCAAAGCGTATCAGCGCCTGCTCATACGCAACACGTTCGACGCATCGTAGCCCCGATATCGCCCCGATTTCGGGTTGCGTCACCTCATCTCAGTCATTATACTTCCGGTATGAAGACAGCGATCTCCATACCGGATGACGTTTTCGCCGAAGCTGACAAGCTCGCTCGGGAACTCAAGCAGTCCCGCAGCCAACTCTACAGCCGTGCTGTGCGCGAGTATGTCGCGCGACACTCGGCCGACAGCGTCACCGCTGCCCTCGACGCCATATGTGCGGAGGAGCCGATCGCAGACGCGGAGTTCGTTCGCAGAGCCGGGCGTCGCGCGCTCGAACGGTCTGAATGGTGATTGCCCAGGGCGAGGTCTGGTGGGCGGAATTGGAGGAGCCGACGGGCTCTGACCCCGGCTATCGCCGCCCTGTGGTCGTCGTACAGAGTGACTCGTTCAATCGAAGCCGCATCGCGACCGTGGTGATCGTGCCACTGACGAGCAATCTGCGTTGGGTTGACGCCCCGGGCAACGTGCCACTCGACCCTGCCGCGACCGGATTGCCCCGGGACTCGGTCGCCAACGCCTCACAGGTCATGACCCTCGACAGATCAACGCTCACTGACCGGGTCGGGCAACTGCCGGACAGCAAGCTCGATCTCGTGCTCTACGGAATCGACGTCGTGCTCGGGCGGTAGACGAGCGGCGAACAACGGCTTCCAGGCAGACAATACGCCGCTCTCGAGGGAGGCTCGGGTTCGGAGCGGAGCGAGGCGGCGTACTGCTGCTGAAGCCGAACCACGTTGGGCGGAGCAGGTTAGTTGGCCCGTCGTACGGTCTCGGGGTATGCTCGGACCAGGAGGTATTCGCAGTGAGAACATTCCAGATGGTCGTTGAGCGCGATCCGCAGACCGGACTACTCGTCGGGTACGTACCGGGCTGGCCTGGTGCGCACACCCAAGCCGCTGATACACCTGAACTCGAGGACAA
>CAMTXY010000095.1:0-4037 GCA_947085795.1 uncultured Actinomycetes bacterium
CCATACATTCGCCTCCTTCTGATATAAAAAAGCAGTATACTGCAGAAGGCCGGAAAACTCAAGGTAAAAGGCCGTGTTCGCGCAGCGCCGCCCCCATGCCGAGGAAGTTCGCGACGCTGAGGGCCTCGGCACGGACCGACCCGTCGATACCGGCACGGTCAAGCGCCACGTCGATGACCGTTCCCTCGGCTCCGAGCACGGAGCGCAATGAGTTGCGCACCGTCTTGCGCCGCTGTGCGAACGCGGCGTCGGCGGCGTGGGCGGCGGCGTCGATACCGGCAGCGTCCACACCGATATCGACGCGGTCGAGCCGCACGACAGCCGAGTCGACCCTGGGCGGCGGCAGGAAGCACGAGCGGGAGACGGAAAACCGCCCAGCGGCGCGCGCGAACAGCCCGAGTTTGACCGAATACGCGCCGTACTCCTTCGAGCCTGCAGACGCGGTCATGCGGTCGGCGACCTCGGACTGCACCATGACGGTGGCCGAGCGCATCGAGGGCAGCGTCTCGAACAGGCGCAGCACGACCGTCGCGGCGACCCCGTAAGGAAGGTTCGCGATGAGCGCCACCGGCGGCCCGAGCGGTGTGACGAGCGTCTCGGTGTCGACTCCGACGGCGTCATCGTAGACGACGGTCAGGTTGCCGCACTCGGCCGACAGGTCGCTGAGGACCGGTTCAAGCCGTCGATCACACTCGACGGCGACCACGTGGCCGACATGGGCACACAGCGCCACGGTGAGCGTGCCGATTCCCGGCCCGATCTCGAGAACCGGTTCGTCGGCCGAAGGCGCTGCCAACGCAAGGATGCGACCGACGATGTTGTCATCCACGAGGAAGTGCTGCCCGAGCGCCTTGCGGGTATGCAGGCCCTGCGCGTCGAGCACGTCGAGTGTCGCGCGGGGCGATGCGAGGCGGGAGTGCGATCCCATGAGGCCCGATCGGCCCATCAGGGCAGAATCGTGATGGTGACCGTGCGGCGGCCCCAGGCGATGGCTTCGGCGCGCGTGTCGAAGCACACGTCGATCTTGTCGCCCTTGATCGCCCCGCCGGTGTCAGCGGCCACCCCGTACCCGTACCCAGGGATGTAGAGCCGGGTGCCGAGCGGGATGACACGGGGATCGACCGCGACGACGCCGTAGCCCGCGCGACTACCTGTGGCCGTGCGCGTTCCCACCCCATCGACGCCGGGCGCATAGGCGGTGGCGGTCACGGTCAGCTTGGTGCCGCTGGCCGGGGCCGCAGCCACGCGCGTCGCACGCGTGCGGGTCGCCGGGCGACCCGCACGCTTGGTGCCCACCGCGACGACTTCGTCGACGGGCTCGACGACGACCTGCTCGGAGACGAGCGTCCGGCTGCCCGGAACGCCGTCGACGACGATGACCTGGTGGATACGCAACGCCTTGCCGGGCACGCCGTCGGTCACGATCACGCGCGAACCGGCGTCGCGCGTCGGGTCGTTCTCCGTCACCACGTCAAACGGCATCTCGACCGGCTCTTCGACGATCCGGACGAAGACGTTGCGGGCACTGATCGTCAAGCCGGCGGAAAGCGGGGTCGACAGCGGCGGCTCGACGTCGAGTCCGGCACCGGGTGTCACCCCGGCGGCGATGAGGGCGTCGGCCACGGTGCTGCCGACCACGTCGAGTGCAAGCCGTTCGCCGCCGAGCAGCAACGTGATGGGAATCGCGTGGCGCACGACGATGGTATCGCCGTCGACGAGGCGGGAGCCGAGCGTCGGCGAGACGACATCTCTGTCCGAGACGTCGATGTCGGCCTGTTCGAGCAGAGCACCGACAGTGTCAGCCTGGGTCTTGAGGAAGCGGGACTCACCGTCGACGACGACGGTGACCCCTTTCTGGGCCCATACGAATCCGGTGATGCTGAGAGCGACGACAGCTAGTGTGATGAGGACTACGAACAGTTGGTAGGTCTTCAGGAATCCGGCCGGGCGTTCCGGCACTCGTTCCATATGTCCCCTCGGTGTATTCGGCTACAGTTCGGTAACGGGACGGGTTCCGATTATAGCCGAGGGCTCAGACCGCCACAAACGCCCAGGTCGCCACGGGCCGACCCCCTCGCGGAGTTCGCCGGAAGTCATGCCGGCCGCGTCCTGCGCACCTCCTGCACGAGCGCTCGGCCGATCTCCTCGGCCGAGCGCAGCGCATCGGGGTGTCCGGTGATGTCACCGGCCTCGTCCGGTCCCTCGACCGCAAGTTCGTGCAGGCAGTCGATGCCGAGGACCGCGAAGACGCTGCATGTCGTGGCGATAGCGGCGTCGAAGCCATACGGGTCGCCACCGCCCCGCACGAGCAGCAACGCGCCCGGGCGGCGAACGGTAGGTGCCAGCGCAGGATTCGTGGCCGCGAGGCGCCGACGCGCCCAGTACGGCTGGCAACGATCGTAAAGCGCCTTGAGAACCGCCGGGACGGTGGCGAAGTACACTGCGGAGGCCACGACGATCGCATCGGCGGCATCGATGCGCGGGTAGATGTCGCACATCCCATCGGCGATCGCGCACACGCCGGTCACCGAGCACGCCCCGCAGCCGATGCAGGGACCCACGCCGCACTCGACGACCGGAAGCCGGTCCACCAAGCCGTCGGCTGCCTCGACTCCGATGGCGCACGCGTCAAGGAGCAGTTCGCTGTTGCCCCGGCGGCGGGGACTGCCCGCGATACAGAGCACGCGTGGTCGCGGCTCGCCCATCTCCTACCGCTCTCGGGTGAACACCCGGAGGGAGTTCTCGTAGACCGCCTCGGCGAACGAGGCGGGATCCATTCCCCGCGCCGCAGCGATGCGGGCCGCGATCAGGACGACCCACGCCGGTTCGTTCGTCCTGCCCCGGTACGGTTCGGGCGCCATGAACGGGCAGTCGGTCTCGACGAGGATGCGGTCGAGCGGAACGGCGGCGGCGGCGCGTATCGCGTCGGCCTTCTTGAACGTCGCAGGACCCGCGAACGAGATGTAGCAGCCCATCTCGATGAAGGGCTCGGCTAATGCGGCGTCACCGGTGAAACAGTGGATCACACAGCCTGCATCCGGCACGCCCAGCTCTTTCAGGATCGCAAGGCCCTCGTCGTGCGCATCGCGCAGGTGCACTACCGCTGGCAGTGAGCACCGATGTGCGGCCTGCAGTTGAATGCGGAACGCTCGACGCTGCGCGTCACGCGGCGAGTGATCGTAATGGAAGTCCAGCCCCATCTCACCGATGGCGGCCACACGAGGGTCGGACACGAGCTCGAGAAGGTGCGCTTCCGTGTCCGCGTCGAAGTCCTTGGCGTTGTGCGGATGGACGCCAAGCAGGATACGCACGTCGGGAGGGACTGCGTCGATGTCCCAGTCGAACAGTCGCCCGGCGGCTTGAGAGAGCCACGCGTCGAGCGCGTCGAAGGTGCCTTCGGGCGCCTCGGTCAGGTCGGCCACGGTGAGCACGAACGAGACCCCCGCCATCGCGGCCCGCTCGAGCACGCCTGCCGGGTCGTCGAGCATGTCAAGATGCGCGTGCGTGTCCGCCACCGGCGCCCCGAGCACAGGCAGTTCGATCGGTCGTGCCCCCATCAGCTCCTCCGCCCATCGAACGGAATCCATCATCGACCGCTACTCGTCGTAGATACGCGGGAACAGCGGCTCGCCTTTCGTCACCCGGTTACCCGCGGGTAGACCACCCCACACCGCAGCGCTCTCGATATCGGTCACCGCATGGATGTCGCCGAGACCGAGCCGCTCCCAGACCTCGGCGCTCGTGCTCGGCATGACCGGCGCGCAGTACAGCGCCGCGATGCGGACCGCCTCGAGCGCATCATAGATCACCGAGGCCAGTCGCGGTATGGTCTCTTCGGCTTTAGCGAGGTTCCACGGCGCTTCTTTCTCGATGTAGCGGTTCGCTTCTTTGATGAGGTCCCAGACCGCCTCAAGCGCGGTGGTGTAGTCGAGGCGCGACATCGCGGCCTCATATTTCTCCGGCAGGAAACCGGCGAGCGAGCGCAGGGTCGTGTCCGCGCCGGTCGGCTCGCCAGCTGACGGTTGAGGCGCCACGCC
>CAMTXY010000096.1:0-7432 GCA_947085795.1 uncultured Actinomycetes bacterium
CCTCAAACGCGTGCTGCGGCAGGACCCAGACGTGATCCTCGTCGGCGAGATGCGCGATCTCGAGACCATCTCGGCGGCGATCACCGCTGCCGAGACCGGCCACCTCGTGCTCGCGACGCTCCATACGACCGGCGGCCCGGAGACGATCGACCGCATCATCGACGTGTTCCCGCCTCACCAGCAGCAGCAGGTGCGGATGCAGCTGTCCAACACGCTCGAAGGTGTGCTCTCCCAGGTACTTCTGCGTAGCACCGACGGCCGCAGCCGAGTCATGGCGATGGAGATCATGCTCGGCATCCCCGCGATCCGCAACCTCATCCGTGAGGGCAAGACGCATCAGATGGCCACGATCATCCAGGGTGGCGGGTCCCTCGGCATGCAGACCCTCGATCAGCACCTCAAGACGCTGCTCCAGGGGGGCAAGATCACCTTCGAGGAGGCCATCAGCAAGGCGCAGAACCCGCGAGAATTGGCCGGTATGGTCGGGCGGAAGATCTAGCGCCTGCGGGTACGTACTCTCTGACGCGGCGATACGAGTACCAGAGAGAGGGGCGGCTGATGGACACTGTGCGGGTCAGGTGGGGCACCAACCGTCAGTTCGTGGCGTGGGACGAGAGCGGGCATGCGGTCGTGATGGACGCTCGTCCGGAGTACAAGGGCGAGAGCACCGGCATGCGCCCGCTGCAGGTGTTCCTCTCCGGCCTGGCCGGGTGTACGGCCATGGACGTGATCTCGATTCTCGAGAAGAAGCGGCAGGACGTGCGTGCCATCGAGGTCCAGGTCGAAGGGGACCAGCGCACCGACGAGTTCCCGAGGATCTACACGCGGATCAGACTCGACTTCATCGTCACCGGGTTCGCCGTTTCGGCAGATGCGGTCCGGCGCGCCATCGAGCTGTCCGAGGAGAAGTACTGCTCGGTCGGCGGTATGCTCGGCCCTCAGGTCGAACTCGTGACGTCGTTTCAGGTCCGCGAAGCATCCGCGCCCGGTACCTCGGTCGACAGGTAGTACGGCGGTGTCCGCCTGATGGGTGACGCGGTACTGATGCCCGTGTACAACGAAGCCGAGACGGTCGGCTTCGTCCTCGATGCCGTGCGTGACCATTTCGATGGCGAGGTGTTCGTCGTCGACGACGGGTCGACCGATTCGACGGTGAGCATCCTGGGGGCTCGCGACGATGTCACCGTGATCACGCACCCCACCAACCTCGGCTACGGCCGCGCGCTCGCCGAGGGCTTCGCGGTGGCGCAGGCACGAGGGGTGTCGCGTCTGATCACCATGGACTGCGACGGACAGCACGAGCCCGCGCACATCACAGGTTTCCTCTCCGAACTAGCCGCCGGCGGCGACATCATCTCGGGCAGCAGGTATCTGCCTGCCAGCCCACAGATCGGCATCGTGCCCAAGAGCAGGCGCGAGATCAACGCGCGGGTCACCCGTGAGATCAACCGGGTCACCGGGTGGGCCTTGACGGACGCGTTCTGCGGGTTCAAGGCGTACAGGCTCGACTCGCTTGATACGATCGCCCTGCGCGAGCCGGGTTACGCGCTTCCGCTCGAACTATGGGCCAAGGCCTATCTGCGCGGTCTGACCGTTCGGGAGCTGCCGGTCGAGCGCATCTATTTCGATCACGACCGTACGTTCGGTGCTGGTCTCGACGATCCCGAGCTTCGGTTCGACTACTACATGCGGGTATGGAGCGCGGCCCTTGCCGAGGAGGTCGGTTCGTGACGGACGTGGTGTGCATCGGAGCCCATCCCGACGACGTGGAGATCGGCATGGGAGCGACGGTGGCCCACATGGTCGCCGCAGGCACGAGCGTCGCGATCGTCGACCTCACCGACGGGGAACCCACGCCGTATGGTACGCACGAAAGGCGGATGGCCGAGGCCACCCATGCCGCTGCGGTGCTCGGAGCGCAGCGAGTGACGCTCGATCTGCCGAACCGCTCGTTGTTCGACACGGTCGAGGCGCGCACCGCGCTCGCCGAGGTTCTTCGCGAGCTGCGGCCCGAAAGACTGTTCCTCCCGTTTCCCGAGGACGCGCATCCGGACCACATCGCCGCCGCAAGCATCGCGACCGCGGCGCGCTTCTGGGCCAAATTCACGAAGACGGAGATGCGCGGAGAGCCGCACTATCCGGCGCGCGTCTACCACTACATGGCGGTGCACATGCGACTGGTGCGTGAGCCCTCCTTCGTCGTCGACGTCAGCGACCACCTCGATACGAAGATGGCGGCGCTTCGATGTTATGAGTCGCAGTTCGGTCTCAACCCCGCGAACGCCGGCCTCATCGAGAGCGTGGAGGCCACGGCGCGGATGTGGGGTCGTGCGATCGGCGCGGCGGCGGGCGAGCCGTTCTTCAGCGTCGAGCCGGTAGGCGTGCGCGATCTCGCCGCACTGGTGTGAGGGAGCCGGCGATGGTGACCACTCGGCTGGCGGTTCCGACCGGACACGGCGAGTTGCTCCTGCGTCCTGCTTACGGCGAATGGCAGGCGCTCGCCGAGGCGGTTCGCGGCGCGGCCACAGGATGGACATCGCCGGTCGCCGGTATTCCGCTCGCGGAGGCGCGGAGGCGCGCGAGGCGCGAGGCGGTGCTCGCCGCCGCTGACTTCTCCCGTCGGCTGGGCGTGCCGGTGGCGGACGTGGGAACCAAGCCCGGCGCCGGAACGCTCGTGATGACCGGTCGCCAGCCGGAGTTGTATCACCCAGGGATATGGATCAAGGGCTTTCTGCTAGACCGCTTCTCCCGCGAGACCGGTGCGCTCGCCATCGACCTGGTCGTCGACTCCGACGGGTTCGACTCCATCTCTTTGGCGGCACCGTGTCTCGATCCGGAGGCGCGGCGCTGCGTACACCACCTCGTCCGCGAAACGGAAGGTTCGTACTATGCGGACACTCCGGTACCCGACGCCGCGACCGTCGAGGAGTTCTGCGACAGCGCTGCCGAGACGCTCCGGTCGCTGCCGGCGCCGTCGATCGCGCGCCACTTCGAGCGGTTCTGCACCGCGCTCCAAAGTTCACTCACCGATGCCGAGAACGTCGCGGAGCTCATCACGTTCGCCCGTCGGCGCTACGAGGCCGAGGCGGGTACGACGTACCTGGAGCTACCCGTTACCGTTCTCTCGCGCACCCCGTCGTTCGTGCGGTTCGTGGCTGATATCGCGCTGTCGGCCCAACGCTTCACCTCGACGTACAACGAGGAGCTCGCTGCGTATCGGATCGCGCACGGCACGCGTTCGGCGGCTCAGCCGGTGCCCGACCTGAAGGTGGATGGCGGTACGTATGAGTTGCCGGTGTGGGTGCTCGGCGCGGGTACGCGGCGCCCGGCGCGGGTACGGGCAGCTGGCGGAGGGGTGGAACTGCTGGCCGGTGACGAAGTGGTCGCCAGGTTGTCCTCCTCGCCAGAGGAGGCCACCCGGGCGCTCATGTCGATCCCGCTGGCACCCAAGGCGCTCGCGCTCACGATGTACGCACGCGTCTTCCTCGCCGACCTGTTCATCCACGGTGTCGGCGGCGGTCGTTACGACCGGGTGACCGACGGTATCGTCCGACGGTACTACACCATCGAGCCCCCGGGATACGCCGTGGCGTCGTTGAGCATGTACCTGCCGCTCGGCGCTCAGGTCGTGTCCGCCGATGACATCGCGGCGGCTCGGGCCAGGCTGCAGCGATTCGAGCACCACCCGGACACGATGCTCGATGAGGTCGATTTCGAATCGCACGGGGAGCGCACGCACGCACGCGACCTCGCCCGCGAGAAAGCCGAGCTGGTGATCGCCATCTCGCAGGACGGTGCAGACAAGGCGCGGCTTGGCTTGCGCATCAAGGAGATCAACGGTGAGATCGCCGAAATCCTCACCCCGCTCGCCGATCATCTGACCCGCGAGGTCGCGACAGTGAAGGCGCGATTCGCCGCTGGTGAAGTGCTCACGGACCGCACGTACCCGTTCTGCCTGTGGAGTCCTTCCGAGGTGGCCGACAAGGCGAGGTGAGCCATGCTATCATACGGCCACTTCGTGCTCGCGAACGTCTTGTGAAAGGACAGCTGTGATGTCGATTCCCGTTGTTGATTCGAACCTGTGCACCGCGTGCGGTATCTGTATCGATGAGTGCCCGCAGGGCTGCTACGACCTTGAGGCCATGGCCGTGCTCGCTCGCGCGGATGACTGCACTGAGTGCGAGATCTGCGTCGACGCGTGCCCGAGCGGCGCGATCGCGATGCCGTAGCACACAGGTTCAGCGTAGTCCCGCGGTTCCGTGGCGCCGGGTCGGCTGTCGAGAAGACGGTCGGCCCGGCGCTTTTCTCACGGCGTCGGGGTCACATGCGGCGGGTCAGCCGCGCGGCCCCATCGAGTCGTTGACGTACAGTTTCGGCTCTTCGCCCGCGAGCAGGCCCATGAAGCGTCTGTGGTGTGCGGCGTAGACGACTGCGCCCATGGTCAGGGCGAACGGCCAGTCCTGGGCGCGCAGGAGAAACGCCGCGATGGGGAGGGTGGCGGCCGCCGCCACCTGGCCAGCCATCATGTAACGGGTGATCGCGATGACGGCGAGGCCGACGATGAGTGCCGCCAGAAAGTATCGCCAGTCGTACGCGAGCAGTGCCCCGCCGCCGGTAGCCAGCCCTTTGCCGGTACGGGCGAACCGGCGCTTGAGCAGCGCCATCCAAATCGAGTAGTTGTGTCCGAGCACAGCTCCGGCGAGCGCGAGCATGGGGACGTAGAAGCCAGGTACGAGCGCCCAGGCCCCCGCTGAGGCCACGCCTTCGATCCGAAATGCGGCAAGCTGCCACGCCCAGGGCGAGAACGCGATGCCGAAATCGGGCGGCATACCTGAGATGACGAGTTTCGCGAGTGTGACGGGGACTAGCCCCTTGAGGGCGTCGGCTACCATCGCGGCGGCGAACCACCTCCACGAGCCGGTGGAACGGCGCACATTCATCGCACCGACGTTGCCCGACCCGTGCTCGGTGACGTCCTCGCCGGTCACGCGGCGGACGATGATGTACGCGAACGGGATGCCGCCGACGAGGTAGGCGAGCACCGGCGCGACCACGAACGTCAGGGCGAGATAGGTCTCGCCGCTCATCGGCCGCTCCTCGGCACCATGCACTCGATGGCCGAGGGCAGCATCGAGATCTCGTAACGGTTCTTGAGAAACACCTCGCCGTCGATCTGGGCGGGAATCGGTGAGTCGCTCTCGATCACGAGCGACGAGTGGCGGCTCATGTGGACAGGCTTCATCTTCGTGTGCTTTCCGGCGACCACGAACGGCAGTCTGAGAAGCGCCTGCGAAAGCGATAACGGATCGATCATGCAGACGTCGAACAGTCCGTCGTCAGGAACGGCGTCGGGCGTGATGAAGAAGCCGCCGCCGTATGTCGGGCCGTTGGTCACCGCCACGATGAGCGTGTTGAGCGTGACCGGCGCCTGGTCGTCGAAGGTGACGCGGAGTTCGAAGCTGCCCAGATCCCGGAAGAGCACGTGCAACACGGCGGTGAGGTAGAGCCACAACCCCGAGCGCCGCGTGGTCACCTTGAACTCGACTGCCTTCGCGGTGACTTTCGCATCGAGTCCGGCGGCGAAGCTGTTGTTGAAGTAGATGCCGTTACAGACCCCGACGTCGAAGGCTCGGCGTTCCCCCGTGACCAGTGCGAGGGCGGCTGCGGAAAGGTCGACGGGAATGCCGAGCGTGCGTCGCGTGTCGTTTCCCGAGCCCGTCGGTAGCAGGCCGAGCGCCGGACGACGATCGCGGGGGTGAGTCATCAGACCATTGAGCACCTCGTGGACGGTCCCGTCGCCGCCGACTGCGACGACGAGGTCGTAATCGGCGGCCTCGCGAGCCAGGGACTCCGCGTGACCCATCGCCTCGGTGAGCACAGTGTCGTGCGGCATGTTGTGAAGCAGCCGCTCGACGACGGGGACCAAGCGGGCGGTCCCACCGTGTTTCGCCGCCGGATTCGCGATCACAAGTGTTCGTGCCGGGGTCACGCGGCACCTCCCCGCAGGGTCGGATTCCTCGAGCACCCGCAGGGACGGTCCGCGCGGCTCGGACAGGTCGTGGTCGACCTCTCGCCGGTATGATACTCTGCGTTGGCGCAGCACGCATCGAGCCCTCTTAGCTCAGTGGATAGAGCGTCTGCCTCCGGAGCAGAAGGCCGCAGGTTCGAATCCTGCAGAGGGCGCCATATCACCTGACACGGCGAGGCCGGTCCAGGAAGAGCGCCGCTCTCGCATCGTCACCGGTCGGTGTCTGCGGCGTCAGTGTCCCTCGGCGCGCTCCTTGCGGTACTGCTCGACGATCTTGTTGGCGATGTCCTGCGGCACCTGTTCGTACGAGTCGATCGAGATCGAATACGTGCCGGTACCGCTTGTGATTGATCGCAGGTGCGGCGAGTAGTGCACGACCTCGGCGTAGGGCGTCTGCGCTTTGACCACCTGGTACCCCGGCCGAGGAGTGTCCATGCCGAGGATACGTCCACGTATCGAGGAGATGTCGCCCATGACCGCCCCCGCGTACTCATCGGGTACTTCGATCTCGAGCGTCGCGATCGGTTCGAGGAGGACGATGTCGGCCTTCTCCGCAGCGGCCCGGAACCCGACGCGCGCGGCGGTGCGGAACGCCATCTCGCTCGAGTCGACGCTGTGGTAGCTGCCATCGTAGACCGCGGCTTTGACGTCGACGACAGGGTAGCCTGCGAGCACGCCTTCGACCATCGTGGCCTGGATGCCCTTGTCGATCGCGGGTATGAACTGCCGAGGGATGCGGCCGCCTACGATCTCGTCGATGAACTCGTAGCCTCCGCCGGGGTTGGGCTCGAGCCGCAGCCAGCAATCGGCGAACTGGCCGGAGCCACCGGTCTGCTTCTTGTGGCGGCCCTGCGCCTGCGCGGTCTTGCGAATCGTCTCACGGTAGGGGATGCGCAGGTCCTGGACCTCGGCCTCGACATGGAACCGGTCGCGAAGGCGGCGGATCACGACGTCGATCGCGGTGTCCCCGAGCCCGGAGACGACCGTCTGGTGCGTCTCCTCGTTACGGGTGAGCCGCAAGGACAGGTCTTCGTCGACGATGTGCCTGAGTGCCGTACCGAGCTTATCCTCGTCGGCCTTGGTCTTGGCGATGATCGCGACGGGGTACAGGGGCTCAGGTATCGGCAGGGGAGCGAACGTCGTCTTGCCCGACGCTGAGAGGGTGTCGTTGGTCAGCGTGTCCGACAGCTTGAAGTCCCAGCCTATGCCGGCGGTCAATGCCACGCTGTTCCATTTCAGCTTCACGTCACGTGTGTCGGTTCCGTCGCTCGCGACAAATTTCGGATCGAAACGTGAATAGGCCAGCATCCCTTCAAGATAGAGCGGGACGTCGTCGCCCCACGTGAAGCCGGCGCCAAGCTGCGACAGCAGAAGGGTCGGATTGCCGCTCGACGGCTGCAGCGA
>CAMTXY010000097.1:0-2929 GCA_947085795.1 uncultured Actinomycetes bacterium
ACGCTCGGCCTCGACCGCTTCGACGAACAGGCTCGTCGAGAGCTCCTCGGGTACCTCGGCCTGCTGGCTCCACGAACCTGCGAACACGTACACCAATCCCATGAGGACCAGTAGGTACAGTAGGACTGTTCGGAGATTCTTGTTCACGGTGTGACGACTCCCTGTCCGACGCCGCCTCTGTGGCGGCGGCGCCTAATCCGAGTAGATCTCGGGCTTCAGTACGCCGATGTACGGTAGATTGCGGTACCGCTCACCGTAGTCCAGCCCGTATCCCACGACGAACTCGTCGGGGATGTCGAACCCGACGTACCTACAGGAGATAGGTACCCGCTGTTTGCCTTCCTTGCTCAGCAAGGTGACCACTTCGAGCGACGCCGGATTGCGCGACGCGAGGTTCTTGAGGAGGTACTTGAGGGTCAGCCCCGTATCGAGGATGTCTTCGACCACGAGCACATGACACCCCTCGATGGTCTCGTCGAGGTCCTTGATGATACGCACCACGCCCGAGGACCGCGTCGAGGAACCGTAGCTCGACACCGCCATGAAGTCGACTTCGACAGGCGAGGAGATCGAACGGGCCAGATCGGCGATGAACAGCGCGGCGCCACGGAGAACCGCGACGAGCAGCACCGGCTCATCACCGTAGTCGGCGCTGATCTGCTCGCCCATCTCGGCGATGCGCGCCTTGATCTGCTCCTCGGTCAGTACCACACGGTCGATATCGCGGTGCATCCGCCGTCTCGTCCTCTCTGCCCGGCACCACTCATGGCGGCGCGCTCTCGTCGTGCTCCCACGTCAGACGCACCGGGCGCGTCGTCAACGGGGTCACCCTGTAGTCCTCGCTCATACGCACGCCTGCGAGCCATACGACCCGCTCCCCGTCGCGCACCACCGGCGTCAGCGGCCGAAGCCGCGCCGGCACCTTCGCGTCCACGAGCAGATCCGACAGCTTCTTGGTCCCCGGCATCCCGAGCGGACGCATCCGCTCACCGGTCCGCGGACCCGCTACCGACAGCGTTCCGGCGACAAGGCCCGCATCGATCACGACCGAGCGAGCGTGGCCCGACACATCGCCGGAACCGGTCTCCTCGGCATGGAGTCGACCGGCATCGCCGAGTTCGGCCGTGCCCGGTATGAGGAGCAAAGAAGGTGCCAGCGCCCGAGGTTCCTCGCCCGTGCGTGAGACGATGATTGTACCGTACTCCGACCCGGCCCGCAGACCGCCCGGAAGGTCGCGGGCGAACGAAGTGCTCACGGGGGCCGCGCACGCCTCGACGAGCGCCTCGATGTGGTCGAACTCCAGACGGGACGCCTCGGGGAAGATGCGGGCGAGCGCGGCGCGCACCGTGCGTCGGCGCATCGGGAGCGAGAGGGTGGCCATCATCGCCCGATCCAGGTGCAGCCGTCCTTCCGCCACAGTGGTGAAATCGCGGGCGTACGCCCCGGCCATCTCGGCGAGCAGGCCGTCTTCGGCCGAGAGGATCTCAAGCGAGCGTGCGACGGCCTCGTCGACCTGCGGGCTGATCTCGCGCAGCAGCGGCAGCAGCTCGTGACGCACGCGGGCGCGCAACCGGGTCGTGTCGGCGTTGCTCGCGTCCTCGCGCCACGATTCGCCGAGGAGGGCGAGGTGGTCGCGCACGAGCGCGCGCGGGGCGTCGGCGAGCGGGCGCACGATGCGGTCGCGTGCGGGACGCAGCGAGGTGAGTCCGGTCGCGCCCGCCCCGGCGGCTAGCCGCATGAGAAACGTCTCGAGCCGGTCGTCGCGGGTGTGCCCGACCGCGATGCGGCCGCCCTCGCGCGGGGTGCCGGCAGCGTCACAGCGAGCGTCGATCTCCTCGGCGGCGAAACGGTAGCGCACCTTGCGGCCGGCGTCTTCGAGGTTGAGGCCGACCTCGGCGGCGTACGCGGCCACGTCGAAGCGCACGACGCGCAGGCCCACACCGAGGCGCTCGCACAGGTCGCACACGAACGACTCGTCGGTGTCGGCGTCAGCGCCGCGAAGCAGGTGGTTGACGTGCAGCGCACTCACCGGTAGGTCGGCGCCGAGCTCTCCGGCTGCGAGCAGGTGCAGGAGCGCAACGGAGTCCGCGCCGCCCGAGACCATGACCACAACCACGCTTTCCGGCGGCAGCAGGTCGTAGCGGGCGACGGTGGCGCACGCGATGTCGGCGAGCAAGGTCATGGGAGTAGGGTACCGCTGCGGGCCCGGGGTTGCGACACCGCCACGACCACCGCCACGACACAGGTTCACTTTTCCGCGCACAATACCTAGAGTGTAGAGGTTGGGATTCCCCCGATCTACGAGGTGCCGATGCGCGAACAGGTCACGGTTTTCGGAGCAGGCTACGTGGGCCTCGTCTCCGGCGTCTGCCTGGCCGAAGGCGGTTGGACAGTTCGCCTCGTCGATGTGGATGAGGCGAAGATCGCCACGTTGCGGCAGGGACGCTGCCCGTTCTACGAACCCGGACTCGACGAGCTCATGCGCGCAGGCCTCGACTCCGGGCGTCTCGAGTTCTCCCTGCTCGGCGAGGTCACGAGCGTCGACGGCATCGCGCTCGTCGCGGTCGGGACACCGGCCACGGCGACCGGGGCGGCCGACATGCGCTTCGTGCGTTCGGTCATCGATTTCCTCGTGGCCACGGCTGCCGAAGGCACCGCGGTGATCATGAAGTCCACCGTCCCGCCCGGCACGGGTGCGGTGCTCGCCGCCCGGCTGGAAGAAGCAGGCCTCGGCTACGTCTCCAACCCCGAGTTCCTGCGCGAGGGCAGCGCGGTGCACGATTGGTTTGAGACAGACCGGGTCGTTCTCGGCGGCTCGGGTCCCGCGCTGAAACGAGTCCGCGCCCTGTACGACACCATCGACGCGCCGATCGTCGAGTGCGACGTCACGAGCGCCGAGATGATCAAGTACGCGAGCAACGCGTTTCTC
>CAMTXY010000098.1:0-5279 GCA_947085795.1 uncultured Actinomycetes bacterium
AGCGTCGCGCTCCAGCTTCGAGATCTCCGTCGAGAAACGTGTCCCTCAGCAGGTCGGCCATGTCTGGCCGTTTTCTTAGAGCAAGGACTGCTTCTTCAAATGTCATGCGCCCCTGGGACGCATCAGATGAATCCCTCGGCACGGCCCACCTCTCACTCAACGACTTCCCCCGGCCTGAAGAAGTGGCGGCGCACATAAACGCCGATCGGGATCAGGACGAACACGGTCCAGGAGACCACAGATCCCCAGACCACGCCTGCGACTCCGATGCGTTGGGTCAAGAAGATCGACAGACCGATGTTGGCGATCATCATGAGTGTGGCACACAGCGCCTGGAAGCGCAGGATTCCTACCCCGTTCAGGAACATCGCCAAGGCTCCTCCGAGGCACGCCAGGAACGCCCAGACAGCGCCTCCGATGATGAGCGCATCGCTGGGATGCACCGCATCGCCCACCCACCAATTCAAAATCCATTTCGCCAGGAGAGCCAGTGCCAGAAGGGCGGGCAAAGCTATCAGGTACACAAGACGGAGCGACCTTCGAAGCGTCACGCGAACCCAGTCCATATCCCCACGTGCAGCCGCCTCACCGTACGCGGGCCACAACGGGGCCAGAATGAGGCCCATGAGTGTCGGGACGATCAAGAACAGCTTCATCGGCACTGAGTAGTCCGTTACGGCCGCCGCGCCGAGTATCTGGGCGACGATCAGGCTGTCTGATTGATAGGCCACGGCGCCGGCGATTTGGAGCACAAAAAAAAGCCCGCCGGTCGCCATCACTGTGCGGGTTGCCTCACGGGACACCATGCTGATCCGCGGCACGAGCTGCCGCCACTTGCCCAAGAACGCCGCAAGTCCGTTCATCCCGAGGAACAGGATCGGCGTCCCCGCGATCGAAAGGACGAGCCACGGTAGCCCAAGCTCCATTCGCACGACCAGCAGGAGAGCCATCAACGCGGCGACGGTGCCGGCAGCGGACCAAACACTGTCGACGAATCCTTCTTGGTAAGCCATTCGGATCCGCTGAACGACACCGAGCGGAAATGCGGCCAATAAGCATCCGACGAACACTGCCGCCGCAGGACCCGCTTCGGTCGCAACCATGGGACTAGCACGGACGTTGAAAAGCCACGCCCACGGAATCGCGTGATAGACGGCAGCGAACATGAGGCCCAGCACCGCCGCGATACCAAGGAGCGCGAAGAAGCCGCTTGACACATACCTGGCGGCCTCGTTCTGATCCTGGCGGCCACGAGCCTTGGTGAGCGCATTGAGCAAACCATTCCCGACACCAAGATCGGAGAACGTCAGCATGGTCAGTACGGAACTGATGGTCATCCACAAACCATAGCGTTCCCTACCAAGGTAGCCGAGCGCGAGCGGGACCGCGATCAGTGAAACCGCGATGCTGAACCCACGAGCCCCGAATGCGGCGATACCGGTGAGAGCGGCGCGCCGGTACCTCTCCTTCGATCGGCCAGATGCCGTCGACGTGTCGAATGGCCGTAGTCGCAAAAGGGCGATGGCCCGACGAAGCAGTGGCGGAGGAACCTGTTCCGCAACGGCATCCTCGTCGCCCCCGGGCTTGGGCTGCCTGGCTGAACCGGGCAGCAACTCATCGCCTCGATTATCTCGCATTATGTCGACCCCGATCGGCCTCCCGCCACCCGATGCGAGTCATTCACCGGCTCCACGATTCCAGTCGTCCTCTATCCGGACGATGTCATCCTCGCCAAGATACTCGCCGACCTGCACCTCGATGAATCGCAGCTGCACCTTGCCGCAGTTCTCCAGCCTGTGCACCGCCCCGACGGGGATGAAGATGCTTTCGTTGGCGTGCACTTCGACCTTCTCGTCCGCGCGCGTGACGAGCGCGGTGCCGGACACGACGATCCAGTGCTCGCTGCGGTGCGAGTGTTTCTGCAAGCTCAGACGCGCTCCCGGCTTCACCTCGATGAGCTTGATCTGGTAGTTCGGGCTGTGCAGCAGACTGGTCCAGCTCCCCCACGGCCGCAGACTCACCTTCGGCTGCGAGATCTCAGGCGCGCCGAGCGCCTTGAGCGCGTCGACCACCTGCCGGACGTCCTGCGCACGGTCTTTCGTAAGGACGAGCGTGGCGTCGCTCGTGTCCACGACGATGAGATCCCGCACGCCGAGGGTCGCGACGAGCCGGTCGGTCGAGTAGACGATCGTGTCGCTGCTCTCGATGTCGACACCGCGGCCGACGCGAACGTTGCCGGCATCATCGGCGGGAGCGACGTCCTGGAGCGCGAGCAACGAGCCGACATCGCACCACCGCAGCGGTACCGGGATGACCGCGACTTTGACCGAGCGCTCCATCACCGCCACGTCGATGGAGACCGAAGGAAGTGAGGCGAACCTCTCTCGCGCCTCATCGCCATTGCGATCCTCCGCGGACTGGGCCGCGATCCACCGGGCGACCTCGGCGATGCGCGCGATCTCGCCGCCTGCGCCCTCGAGTTCCTCGAGGACCTGAGCGGCCTTCATGACGAAGATACCGGCGTTCCAGAAGTACTCGCCGCTGACCGCGAACTGGGCGGCGCGCTCGGCGTCGGGCTTTTCTACGAACCGCGCGACGACGTGCGGGGTGGCGGCGCCTGAGGCCAGCGCCGCGAGCGCCCCGGCGGCCCGGATATAGCCGTAGCCGGTTTCGGGACGCGTGGGCGTGATGCCGATGGTCACGAGATAGCCTGCCTCTGCCGCTGCCGCCGCGGCGCGGATGCAGTCCGCCCACAGTTCGCCGTCTTCGAGCAGGTGATCGCTGGGCAGCACTACCATGGTGGCGTCGGGATCCTCCGCCGCGAACGTGGCGGCGGCCAGTGCGATCGCCGGCGCGGTGTTCTTCGCGAGCGGCTCGATGATGTAGCGCACCGCGTGCAACTGCGTGTCCGGCTGCGCCGTGAGATGGTTCCGCAACTCGTCGAAGAGCCGCTCGTTCGTAGCCACGGCGATCGACGCGCCGCTCTCCGTGAAGGGAAGGATGCGATGTATGGCCTGCGCGATGAGCGACTCTGTGCCGAACATCGACAGCAGCTGTTTGGGGCTAAGCTCGCGCGAAAGCGGCCAGAAGCGCTGACCGGAGCCGCCCGCGAGAACGACGGCGTGAATGTGGTCTCCGGCTGGGGCGGTCACTTCATCTCCAGTGGGCGATGGTCGCAGCATACGTGATTCTACCAAGCCCCCGCGCCGCGTGCCGGGGTTGCCCTGGTTTCACGCGGACACCCGCTCGGCAGCACGGTTGGAGCGGCATCTGACACGAAACCACCTTTCGTAAGCCGTAGACGAACCGTACGGTGGTCTTTGCCTTGGTTTCGTCGACGGATTCTCCAGACCAGCCTTGGCTCATCAGGATGCAGTGTAGCGCGTGCGGGGATTCGCGTCACCGGAAACCAATGGCCCGGCAAGCGCCCAGCAACGCCGGATGGAAAGCATCATGTAGCCCGATGTCGAGTGCGATATCATTACGGGGTTGCGCTTGTAGTCACGACGCACCCGTCGTACACCGGACGAGGAGTTCGCCCGCATGTCAGCACCCCTTCGCGTAGGATTCATAGGCTTCGGCTACTGGGGCCCCAACATCCTGCGCAATCTCGACCGGCTGCCGACCACCGAGGCCGTCGCCGCATGCGACACCGATCCCGGCAACCTCGAAAGACTGTCTGCCGCCTACCCGCACATCGAGACCACGAGCGACCTGGATCACCTGCTGTCCACATACGACCTCGATGCTGTCGTTGTCGCCACTTCGGCACCGTCGCATGCGGCAGTCGCTTCACGCGTGCTCGAAGCGGGACTGCACTGTTTCGTGGAAAAGCCGCTCACGTTGTCCTCGGCGGACGCGAAGCGTCTCGTCAGACTCGCCGAGGACAACGACCGCGTGCTCATGGTCGGCCACCTGATGGTCTACCACGGGGCCATCGAGTGGATCCGCGACTACATCGCCTCTGGGGAGCTGGGCGAGGTTCGTTACCTGTACTTCCAGCGCCTGAACCTGGGCAAGGTACGCGCCGACGAGAACTCCTTCTGGTCGCTCGCCCCCCACGACGTCTCCGTGGCCCTCTACCTGCTCGACGAGACCCCCGATTCCGTCTCGGTGAGCGGTGCCGACTACCTGCGCGACGGCGTGCACGACGTGGTCTTCGCCAACCTACGCTTCCCGAGCGGTCGAATGGCCAACATCCACGTCAGCTGGCTGGACCCGCACAAGGTGCGCCGCATGACCGTCGTGGGCAGCGCCAAGATGCTCGTCTTCGACGACATGGAGGCCACGGACAAGATTTGGATCTACGACAAGGGCGTGGAGCCTGCAGGCGCGATGGCATACGGCGAGGATCTCACGTTGCGCTTCGGCGATATCCGCGTGCCTTTCGTGAAGCTGGCCGAGCCGCTCGGCACCGAGATGAGCCACTTCGTGGAGTGCTGCACGACCGGCGCGACCCCGCGTAGCAGCGGTGTCGACGGCCTACGCGTCGTCCAGGTGCTCGAGGCGGCTGACGCCTCGCTGGCCGCCGACGGTGCACCGGTCGCGATTGAAACGGAGTAGCCATGGGCGCGTCCGCGACACCCTTCCCCGACCCTTCCCGGCCCGACGTCGTGATCGACCCTGCGGCCCAGGTAGGACATGACGTGAGCTTCGGTCGCTGGGTGGTGGTCGAAGCCGACGCGGTCCTCGCCGATCGCGTGACGATCGGCAACCACGTCACGATCTGTGCCGGCGCGCGCGTGGGCGCAGGCAGCCGTGTCGCGGACTTCGCGATCGTGGGCAAGCGTCCCGCGCTGGCGAAGTCGTCGACGGCGGCGGCCGGAGAACTGCCCGGCGTCGTGCTCGGCGAGGAGTGCTCGGTGGGCAGCCACACGACGCTCATGGCCGGGAGCACGTTCGGTGACGGATGCATCGTCGGTGACGGCGCCGGCGTGCGCGAGCGCTGCGAGATCGGCGGAAACGTGGTGATCGGACGCGCGGTCACCGTCGAGAACGACACGGCGATCGGTGCGCACACCCGTATCCAGAGCGGCGCCTACATCACCGCATACGTCACCATCGAGGAACGCGTCTTCATCGCCCCGATGGTGGTCACCACGAACGACAATCTCATGGGCCGCACCGAGAAGCGCCTGTCGCTCATGCGCGGCTGCACGATCCGGCGCGGCGCGCGCATCGGCGGCGGCGCACACATCCTGCCCGGAGTGGAGATCGGCGAGGAGGCGTTCGTCGCGACCGGTGCCGTGGTCACGCGCGACGTACCGCCGCGCACCGTC
>CAMTXY010000099.1:0-2603 GCA_947085795.1 uncultured Actinomycetes bacterium
CACCGCGGTTGCGGAACCTGCTCGCGAGGTACTTCACGAGATTGAGGTACATCGTGATGAGCTCGTCGCGCGCCGCTTCGTCGTCGTCGAAGCGATAGCGTCGAAAGAGCTCACGCGTAAGCTGCTTGTCCCATGTGAGCTTGCGTGAAGGCTGCTTATCGAATCGCCTAGCCGTCGGCATAGTCCGACCCCGCCGGCAGGTTCTTGACGACCTTGAGGTAGGTGCCGGTCTCGTCCGACGACATCTCGAAACGGTCGCATACCGACTGCAGGATGAACGTGGCGTAAGCCGCGCGGCGCTCCGCTTCCTCGTTTGCGACGCGGTCACCTTCGCCGAGGCGTACCCTGATCTCGAAGTAATCGCGTGCTTTGTCGAACTCCATGCGAACCTCGCCGGCTTCCTCGGCGTGGTCGGCCGCATAGACGAACGCCTCCTCGGCAGCGATGCGGACATCGTCGACTTCGTCGTAGGACAACCTGCTGCGACTGACGAGTGCGGATGCGGTCATCCGTACCGTCTTCGCATACTCCGGGCTCGCCGGTACGATCAGCGTGATCGTGTCGTGTGCCATCGTTCCTCCGGGAATCCGCGTGGTTTCGGTGTCACTGCCGTCCGGCTACCGTGCGCGCCGTCCGCGCCGCCACGTCGAGATGGCGCCGCGAAGACCGCTTCCGACGGCTGAGAGCGCCTCCATCGGTGCGTTGACGGCATCGTGGACGGCGGTGGTGGTCGAACTCACGCGCTCGGTGACGTCCTCGAACCGGGTGACGACCCCATCGATGCGCAACAGCTCGGCGTTGATCGCATCGATCGTCACGTCCGCCTTGTCAAGGAGCGGGAGCAGACGCTCTCGCACCTCTTCCGAGCTGCGGTGCAGCGAGCGCATCATCCCGACCGCGACCCACAACGCGAAGACGGCCATCGCACACACCGCGATGCCCGCTACGAGCAGGACGATCTGCAACACGGAAGAAGCTTCCACCACACACCCTCGGCACGGCGTCAGACCGCCTAAGTGTAGCAGAGGCGAAGGAACACCCGGAACGCTACTGCGTCGCCCGCAGGACCTCGCGTTCGATGGCCTTCTCGTCCACGTAACCCCGATACCGATGCGTGATGTAGCCCTGCGCGTCGATGAAGATGAGATACGGGGTGTACGTGACGTTGAGGTTGTCGCTGTTGAGCAGTCGCGCGACCTTATCGGCGTTCTCGTCGTCGGTGATTCCCGGCTTCAGGGTGATCGCGCCCGACTCCGTCGACGTCACGTACTTACCGATGTCGAACGACACGAGATCGATGAGACCGCGGTAGTCGTCCATCACCGAGTCGACCGCCTGACGCTGGTCATCGGTGGCCCGCTGGGCGGGGTCGAAGAACAGCAACAGCATCGGTTGCTTGGTCGACAGGCGATCGAGAACCGCTTGTGGGACGAACCCCCCGTCCGAGGGGAACGGCTCGTAGACCTGTTCGGGCTGTGGCGATAGGATGTTATCCTCGCTTTCGGCTTCAGCGCCGGTTCCCGTGCCGGGTGCAGGCGCTGGCGCGGCACCGTCTGCCGACGGGGCATCGCCACCGGCATCCCCGGTCCCCTCGTCCCCGCCCCCGCAACCTGCTAACGGAAAAACGATAAGTACTGCAAGTGCTAGTGCGACTAGTCTGCTCATCTGCTTCCTCCGGGCCGATGACCTACGTGAGCCCGCCTTGTACGTGGTCCGACGCGGTGAACCTGCTCCACGCAGGTGGGTGCCCGCACCGTCGGTCTCCAGCTTCCCCAACGAGGGGGGATACCTGTCCTCCGCGGAATGGTGAGGCTCCCTACTCAGAAGTGTTGGCACAACCGCTAGAATGCCGGAACCACGCTCAAGGCGAAGCCCGGCCTAAGTGTAGCGCGCACCGCGCCGCTAGTCGACCTTGAGGTGCACCTCGCGCAACTGACGAGCCGAGACCGCGTCGGGTGCGCCGGTGAGAGGACAGGCGCCTGAAGACGTTTTCGGAAACGCGATGACATCTCGGATGGATTCCGCGCCGACCAGAATCATGACGAGGCGGTCGAAACCCAAAGCGATGCCGCCGTGCGGCGGAGCGCCGTGCGCAAGCGCTTCGAGAAGGAACCCGAACTTGTCGGTCGCCTCCTCCGGCCCGATGCCCATGACGGCAAGAATGCGTTCTTGGAGTGCAGCATCGTGTACACGCAGGGTGCCTCCGCCGATCTCCAGGCCGTTGACCACCAGGTCGTAGCTGTACGACAGCGCCGACCCCGGATCGGTCTGAAGCGTCTCAAGATGCTCGTCGAACGGACGGGTGAACGGATGGTGATTAGCGGTCCAGCGCTGATTCTCGGCGTCCCACGCGAGCAGCGGGAAGTCGACGACCCACAACGGATGGAGCCCGGGGGCGTGCGCCTCGAGTTCATCGGCGATCCACAAGCGCAGCGTGCCGAGGACCTCGTTGGCGACCGGACGCTGGTCGGCGATCATGAGCACGAGGTCGCCAGGCTCGACGTCGAGCGTCGCGCGCAGCGCCTCCATCTCGGCCTCGGTGAAGAACTTCGCGATCGGCGAGCGGACCTCGCTGGCGCTCGTGAACGCCACCCACGCTAGTC
>CAMTXY010000100.1:0-4577 GCA_947085795.1 uncultured Actinomycetes bacterium
CTTCTTCATGATCAGGACGGGGCAGTGCGCATGTTCTGAGACGGCCCGTGCCACGCTTCCGAAGTAGAGCTTCTTCAAGCCCTTAAGCCCGGCGTCCCCCACGACGATGAGGTCTGCTTGCACCTCCTCTGCTACGGCAAGGATCGTGGCGGTGATGAGGCCACTCCTCTTGAGGGTCCTGACGGTGACCCCGTGCTTCCTGCCAAAGGCTGCGACTAGGTCCAGCGGCTCAGCTACGTGCAAATGCGCATCCGCCCCCTCCAGGGCGACCGTTTCGGCCTCTATCTCCTCTTGGAGCAGCGGCACTTCTTCCGACACCTGCAGGGCGACCACTTCCGCACCTTCGTGAGCGGCCATCTCCACAGCCCTCTTGGCCGCGCCCAGGGATGGTCCGTAGCCGTCTACAGCCACCAGTATCTTCTTGAACACACTTCTCACCTCCCAGAACACTCATACAGGGACCCTTCTCGGGCTATCTCGCACCTCGGGGCGGTTCCGTACCCTCCTCTTCGTCGAAATCGTCCCGTCCCCGAATCCACGTGTCCCACAGTGACCTGACTCAGGGGATTGGTGCAACGAAGTTTCGCTCTGTGGAGTGAATGCATCGGCAGGAGGGATGCTATGGGTGGCGAATGGCCGTGGAACGGCATCTGTTGCACGGAGTGCACCGTCTGCCACCGTCGAGCTGCCGTCCACCGACGAGTTTCTGCCGCCGATCTTTGCGAACAGATGGATTCCGGTAAGGGCTTGTCGTAGGTCGCCCGCGTGTCGTGTCACAGCGTCGTGGTAACGTCGTGGTATGGAGCGTCTCTCGAAATCC
This sequence comes from uncultured Actinomycetes bacterium, assembly GCA_947085795.1. Classification (GTDB taxonomy): domain Bacteria; phylum Actinomycetota; class Coriobacteriia; order Anaerosomatales; family UBA912; genus CAMTXY01. The sequence continues at coordinate 821 of CAMTXY010000100.1, forward strand.
AGGTACCAGACCGGGCTACAGTGCGAACGGGCTCTGTGGCGTCAGATTCACGCGCGCGAGACGGCCGACCCGGTCACCGAGGTGCAGCAGTGGATCTTCGACCAAGGTACGGAGGTCGGACGGGTCGCACAAGGGTTGTTCCCCGGTGGGATCGAGGTGGCCGAGGACCACTCCCAAACCGCGCAGGCGCTCGAGGCGACCCAACGGTTGCTGACGTCAGGCGCGACCGTGCTCTACGAGCCAGCGTTCGAACACGACGGTGTGCTCGTGCGGGTCGACGTGCTCGTGCGCGCCGGTGGGGCCGGGGACCCAGGCCTGCCCGACGACGACATCGGGCTCTGGAACCTCTACGAGGTCAAGTCGAGCAGCTCCCTGAAGCCCCAGCACGTGACCGATGCGGCAATCCAGACGTACGTGGTCGAAGGCGCGGGACTGCGGGTGGGGCGCTCGCAAGTCGTGCACCTCGACAAGTCCTACACGTACGGGGGCGGCGTGCACGACCCAGACCGGCTGTTCACGATCGCCGACGTCACCGCCGACGTGCGGGCGTACCTCCCCTCCATACCCGCGACGCTCCGGCGTTTCCAGGAGATGCTCGCCGAACTCGAACCCGACATCCGGATCGGATCGCAGTGCTCCTCGCCGTACACCTGCTCGTTCTTTGGCCACTGCCACGCGTTTCTCCCTGCCGAGCACCCGGTCACCGACCTGCCGAGATTGTCCGAGGCGCTCCTGCACCGCCTGCTCGACAGCGGTATGACCTCGATACGGGACATCCCCGCAGATTTCACCGGCCTTACTCCGACCCAGCGCAAGGTCGTGGAGGTCGTCAGGCGGGGTGAACCGCATATCGATGTCGCCGGGCTCGCGTCCGACCTGGCCGGACTTGAGTGGCCCGTGTACCATCTCGATTTCGAGACGGTCGCACCGGCGTTGCCGTTATGGCCCGGGACGCGCCCGTACGAGCCGGTCTCGTTCCAGTACTCGGTGCACGTGCACCACCGTGACGGGACTCATGAGCACCGCGAGCACCTGCACACCGGTGACGACGATCCCCGGGCGCCGCTCGCCATGCGGCTCCTCGGAGATCTCGGTGAGGCCGGCTCGATCGTCCATTACAGCTCGTACGAGAAGCGGATACTCAACGGTCTATCCGACGGTATCCCGGAGCTGGCGGGTCGGTTCGAGCCGGTTTACGGGCGCCTTTTCGACCTTGAGGGGGTCTTCCGGCGTCGCCTCAGACATCCGGCGGCATGCGGCCGCACGAGCATCAAGTACGTATTGCCCGCCTGGTGTCCGGACCTGTCGTACGCCGACATGGAGATCCGCGACGGGCAGACCGCGAGTGTGCGGTATCTCAGAGCGCTCAGGGGGATGATGCCACCACACGAGGTCGAGAAGCTCCACGCGGATCTACGGGCGTACTGCGGCCTGGACACCTATGCCACGGTGCGGCTGCTCGACGAGATCGTGCGGCTTGCGGCGACCTAGGGCTTGCGGCGACCTAGTGATCGTTGATTTCGCAGGCGTTGGATTGCTTGAGCAGCCACCAGGCGACACCGACCGCCACGAGCAGGGCGGACATGCCAATCGAGCTCTGCAGGTAGTCGCCCTTTGGTTCGAACACGATGAACTTCCGGGCGACGGCGACGAGCGCGGCCTCGAGCACCGTGGGAACCACGTTACGGTGGCTCAGGTACGCGAGCGCGACGCGGAACAGCTCGATGACGATGAATACCTCCAGCGCCGAGGAGATCACGCGGGTGAACTCCTCGCGACCGAAGTCGAGGCCGTCCGTCACGGCCGCAACGATCTCGAGCCCGAGTGCGATCACGAGCAGCACCGCGATCACGATCAGGGCCAAGGACACGACGACCTCGAGTACCTTCACGAAACGGTTGAGCTGCTTTTCTATCATGGTCGACCTCCGCGGACTCGGATCACAGCTGTCAGTTCATCGTTCCCGAAATCACCCTGGCTGTCCACGCGCGGGCACTGGATGGGCTTCGGCATGCGCTGAGGGTCGCTCTGGCGCACCGGGGTCGCGACAACATCACCTTCTTCACTCGTCGAACAACGGGCTCAAGAGTCTTGAAACACTTGATTTGACAGACACGTCCTTGACACCCGCAGGAAACATTCGTGGCTGAACCTCAGGACATCAACTCGCCCGTCTCGCAATCTTCGACCTTAGAAGGAGGAGGCACTGTGGACCTGCAGGTGACCGTAGACACCATCTGGGTGATGCTAGCCGGCATGCTGGTGTTCTTTATGAACCTGGGATTCGGGCTCGTCGAGTCCGGGTTCGCCCGGGCAAAGAACACCGTAAACATCATCTCCAAGAACTTCATCGTCTTTGCCGTCTCCACGATAGCGTTCCTGTTCGTAGGTTGGGGGTTGATGTACGGAGACGGCAACGCGTTCGTGGGCCTCAAGGGCCTGTTCTTCGTGAGCGGTGCCGATAACAGCCCCGCAGTGGGCGACGTCTACGAGGGCGTCTACTCGGCACTCTCCTGGACGGGGGTGCCGCTTATGGCCAAGTTCTTCTTCCAGCTTGTCTTCGCTGGTGTCGCGGCGACGATTGTGTCTGGGGCGGTGGCCGAGAGAATCAAGTACTCCTCATTCATCGTCTTCTCGTTCTTGCTCGTCGCCTTCATCTATCCCGTAGTCGGCCACTGGATCTGGGGCGGCGGCTGGCTGGCCGAGCTAGGCTTTTGGGACTTCGCCGGTTCGACCGTCGTGCACTCGGTTGGCGCATGGGCCGCACTGGCCGGCGTAATCGTCCTCGGACCACGCCTTGGCAAGTACAGCAACGACGGTCGCGTACACGCCATCCCCGGGCACAACATGACCTCAGCGATGATCGGCGCGATGGTGCTCTGGCTTGGCTGGTTCGGGTTCAACGCCGGTAGCACGATGGCGGCCGACCCGGCCGTGATCTCCCACATCGTGGTCACCACGAACCTTGCCGCCTCCGCAGGAGCACTTGCGGCCACGGCGCTCGCGTGGATGGTACTCGGCAAGCCCGACATCGGCATGACGATCAACGGCGCGCTCGGAGGCCTTGTCGGCATCACCGCCGGCGCGGCGTTCGTGAGTGTCAGCAGTTCGTTCGTCATAGGCGCTGTTGCCGGCGCGCTCATCGTGTTTGGAATCCTGCTTCTCGACAAGTTGAGGCTTGATGACCCGGTCGGCGCGCTTGCGGTCCATGGCATCGGCGGTATCTTCGGCACGCTGGCTGTCGGCCTCTTCGCGCAGGACGCCATTGCACCCGGCACGACCGGCAACGGCCTGTTCTTCGGCGGCGGCGTGGACCTGCTTGCGACCCAGGCGATCGGAGTGGTAGCCGTCGGCGGCGCTGTATTCACCAGCTCTCTCGTTATCTGGCTCGCCATCAAGGCAACGATCGGCGTGCGCGTGAGCGAGGAAGAGGAGATCGAGGGCCTGGACATCGGCGAGCACGGCAACCGGGCGTACCCGGACTTTGTGCAGACCGATTTCGTGGCATAGCATCAGTCAAGAGCTGAGGTAGGGAGTTCAACCATGAAGAAGATCGAAGCGATCATAAAGCCCCCTATGTTGGATGACGTGAAGGACGCTCTGTCTATCCTGGGTGTAGCCGGTCTAACGGTTTACGAGGTCAGGGGATTCGGACGCCAGAAGGGTCACACAGAAGTCTATCGTGGCGCGGAGTATCAGGTTGATTTCGTTCCCAAGGTAAAGATTGAGATGGTCGTTGACGATGACATCGCCCTCC
>CAMTXY010000101.1:0-2441 GCA_947085795.1 uncultured Actinomycetes bacterium
GAGCACACCTGTGCGTCTCCGTACTTCGAGTGCTATGAGGCGGGCCGTGTCGTAACGGTCTTCGCCGCCAAGACGAGTGATGGTTGCCGTGGGCAGGAGACTCCCGATCGCGCTCTCGACCGCGGGCGAGATGGCGCTTCGACCGCCGAGGATGTAGATGCGCGTCGGTCGTGAACGCAGGACTTCATCACGCACCTCCAGCGACAGGCGATCCGTGCGGGTCAGCAGCAGCGGTCCGTTCGTCACCGCTGCCAATACTCCGCCAGCAAGACCGTCTGGCCAGTTCTGGCCGGAGGCGACGACGACGGCCGGGGCCGAAGAGGGGAATGTGGCTCCGCTGATGGAAGCTGCGGTCCTGTAGCGGTCCGATCCCTCGTAGCGCACGGACGTGAGAGGCGCCGATCCGGTCGAGACGCTGACCGTTGTGGTCGCAGGGCTCTGGGCGCCCCACCGGTCGGAAGCGAACGAACGGACGTTGACGGTGTGGGTTCCGTCGGAAGTCAGGACGAGGCGACCGGTCCGGGCGGTGGTCTGGTACTCAGGGCCACCGTCGTGGCTGTAGCGGTAGAAGACGCCGCCCCCGGCGGCCGCGCTCCACGAGAGTCGCACCTCGCGGCCGTTCACCGGTACGACGGCCAGGGAAACGGGGCTTTGGACGGGGACAGACGTCTTCATGGAATCGTAGGCCTTGGCGGCGTCGAAGCGACCGTAACCAGTCTCTTCGTCGAAGCCTGGGTTCGGTCCGTAGGAGCCGTCAGCGGTGTCGCGAGCGAACGCAAGCATCTGCGCGGGAGTGAGGTCCGGTATGAGCGACCACAGATACGCGACCGCACCGGCGACAACAGGTGCGGCGAACGAAGTGCCCCGCTCGACGGCGGTCGTGCCGTTCGGGCGTGCGACCCAGACCCGCTCTCCCGCTGCCACCACGTCGAGCTGCGGCCCATAGCTCGAGAAAGTCGAGCGCCGCCCCGTTGCCGGGTCGATGGCGCCGACGGCGAGCACACCCTCACATGCGGCCGGATAGTAGACGTGCGGGTAGCCGCCCGACCCTTCGTTACCGCTCGCCGCGACCACTAGGGTGCCGCGGGCGGCACAGTAGTCCACCACTCGCTGCCACAGGGCGCGCACGTCGATATCCGGGACGGTGCCTTCCGCGCCGTGTGCGATCAACGTCGCCCGGTGTCCGAGCGACAGGCTAATGACCTTCGCTCGTTGGTTGGCAGCATCCATCATCGCGACCATGACGTCACCCACATCGCCCTGGTCGTCGTCGAGCACTTTGTACACGAGCACGCGGTTGTCGACGTCGTACAACGTCCCGGCGATGGCGAACCGGTTGTCCGTTTTCGCCGCGATGATGCTTGCGGTAGCGGTGCCGTGGAAGCCGGGCGCCGCACGGTCCGCCGTGTCTGTGGTGCCGTCGACGTAGTTCCATACAGGGATGTATCGTGCGGTGTCCTCCATGAGCGAGCTTGTCACCCCGGTGTCCATGACCGCCACCGTGACGCCGGGCCGGTGCGTGTTCATCGTGAACGAGTCGCCGTTCATGGTCGCGTCCCACACGGTTTCAAGGCCGATCGCGTGCTGATCGGTCGTGGTGGGACCAAGGTATGTCTGTTGGTCGAAGAAGAACGTCCCACCGGTGATCTCATGTGAGTATCGCGTGTCGTCGGGTGGGACCGCCGACAATCCGTGGACGCGGGCGTTCCTGGCCACAGCGACGACCGACGTATGATCGCGTACCGCCTCGATAAGAGCTTCCGCGTCGGCGTCGGCGGGTACGGTCACCTCTACGAGACGGGCGTTGCGCACTTTGACGTGCGAGGGGGGCAGACCGGCTGCGGAGAGCGCGCGGAAGTCGTCGACGGTGATCGAATCATCGCCGTACAGGACGACCAGACTGTCGGGAGCGATGGGTTCGCCGGGGGGTGCGGCACCTGTCACGGTGGCCGTGGACAGCACCGCTAGAACGAACACGCACAAGGCGAATCGTGTCGGGTTTCGAGGAGTCATGGACCTTCTTCTCTGCGAGCGTACCTGGTCATTGTACCCTGCGGACCCCGACGGATGCCGGACACGATGGCGCAAATCGGTATTGACGCCCCTCCCCCTCAACTCCAGTATGCTTTCACCGATCGGCAAAACGGCCAATTGTCGCAATACACGGGGGGCGGCGATCATGAGGGGTCTACGGGGCACTGTACTGTCGCGCACGATCGGATGCGCGCTTTCCTTCGTCCTAGCTCTCGGACCGGTGTTCGCACATGCGACGCCGGTCCCTTCTGCTGAGGAGGACGTTGCTTGAAGAGGAGAGATGGGAGCCGCAGGGGATTGCGCCGGTGTACTCCGCTGCCATCGAGAGCCAGGAGCCGTTGTCGGCGGTACGCTTCACGGCCAATGACTTCTCTGGTCAGCCACGGCTGCTTCTCGACTACTTCTCA
>CAMTXY010000102.1:0-2569 GCA_947085795.1 uncultured Actinomycetes bacterium
GTCGATGCTCCGCACGCGGTTCGAGACGTAGTACACCTGCCCGCCGCGCTCGAGCTCCCGCCTGATGGCGCCGGAGACGACGTCCTCGTCCCACTCGCCCGCATGGACCTGCACCGGGAAGCGGTTCGGCGGCGGGGTGTCGATCACGCTCATGTCCCGTACCCCCGAGAGCGACATCTGCAGTGTGCGCGGTATCGGCGTGGCCGACATCGTGAGCACATCGACTTGCTCGCGCAAGTTCTTGAGGTGCTCTTTGTGCTCGACGCCGAAACGCTGCTCCTCGTCGATGATCACGAGTCCCAGAGCGCGCGGCGAGACGTCACGCGACAGCAACCGGTGCGTGCCGATGAGCACCGCGACGTCGCCGCTGGCGAACCCGGCGAGCGCCTCGGCCTGCTGCGAAGGCGTGCGGAACCGTGAGAGCACCGCGACCCGCACGCCGAAGGGCTCGAACCGCTCCGAGAAGTTCGTGAAGTGCTGCTGCGCGAGGATCGTCGTAGGGCATAAGACCATGACCTGCCTGTCGTCCTGCGTGACCTTGAACGCCGCGCGGATGGCGACCTCGGTCTTGCCGTAGCCGACGTCCCCGCAGATGAGCCGGTCCATCGGCTTGCCGGACTCCATGTCGGCCTTCACGTCGGCGATCGCGGCGAGCTGGTCGGGCGTCTCCACGTACGGGAACATCGCCTCCATCTCCAGCTGCCACGGCGTGTCAGGAGCGAACGCGTGCCCGTCCACCGCCGCGCGTCTCGCATACAGGTCCACAAGATCGAATGCGAGTCTGCGGGCGGCCTTGCGGGCCTTGCCCGTCGCTTTCGACCAATCCGCCGTGTTGAGACGCGTGATCCTCGGCGCACCGCCGTCCGCACCCACGTACTTGCTGACCCGGTCGATCTGCTCGACGGGCACGTAGAGCCGGTCGCCCTTCGCGTACTCGAGCACGACGTAGTCCCGCTCGGCGCCGAACACCTCCTTGCGCTGCATCTCGACGAAGAGCGCGATGCCGTGCGTGGCGTGTACGACGTAGTCGCCGGGCGCGAAGGCGAACGACATCCGCGTCGGGTCGACCTCGCGTGCGCTTTGGCGCGCCGCCGAGCGCGGGTGGATGTCGTCGATGCTCACGATCGCGAGCCGGGCGTCGGGCATCACGAAACCGGCCGACACGTCGGCCGCCGACAAGTACACCGTCCCACGCTTCACGCCTACGGCGGTCCGAATGCCTTCACCCGCCGAGGAACCCCCGTCACCGCTTCCGGCCGCCATGTCGGCCACGGGCACGCCCGCTTCGGCGAGCACATCGCCGACCCGGCGCCGCGTGCGACGGTCGGGCACGGCGAGCACCACGGTATGCCCGATATCGAGGATCGCACGCATCCCGCCGACGAAGCGCTCCTCACCGCCGGAGACCTCGGGGCGGCGCGCGGCGATCTCGGCGTCGACCACCCCTCCTGCGTGCAGGAGCGAAAGCATCGTGAGACGGCGGCGGCCACCCAGGTCGATACGGGCCGGCGGCATCACGAGCCCTTCGACCGGCACGCCTGCGGTCTTGGCCGCAGCGACAAGCTCGTCGTACCGGCGGGCCGCGTCGTCAAAAAGCGCGCGAGGCTCGGCGACCACGACGAGCGTGTCAGGCGACAGATAGTCCGTGAGCGTGCCCTGCTGCTCGTAGAGGACCGGCAGGTAGCGCTCGACACCGTTGAAGTACACGCCCTGCGACATGAGCTCGAGATGGTGGGCGATCTCGGGGTTCTTCAAAGCCTTCGAACCGAGTACGCGGTGCGCCCGGGTCGCCGACCTGACCGAAAGGACCACCTCGCGGCAGCCGAACACCTCGGTGCGGCCCGCGTCGCCGATCGCCTGCCCGGTCGAGGGTACGTAGCGGCGCAGGGTTTCGATCTCGTCACCGAGAAGCTCGGCGCGAACCGGGTGCGGGCCCTCGCTCGCGCAGACGTCGAGCACCCCGCCGCGCACGGCGAACTGTCCGCGCTCCTCGGCGGTCTCGACGCGCTCGTAGCCCATGCGGCTCAGGCGCGCCGCGACCTCTTCCAGGTCGAGCGTGGCGCCGACTTCGAGGAGAAGCGGGTCGAACGCCTGGCCTCCCTGCGGCGGGAGCGCGCGCAACAGCGCTCGCGCGCTCGCGACCACGATCGCCGGACGTCCCGACGACAGCGCGTGAAGCGCCCGGGCGCGCTGGCCGACGACCCCGAGGTCCGGCGCCTCGGCCGCCCACGGCAACCCGGCGCGCTCAGGAAAGCGCAGCACCTGGCCGGGCTCCAGGAACGCGGCCGTCTGTCGGACGAAGCGTTCGGCCGCGTTCTCTCCAGCGAGCACGAACAGCACAGGACCGGGCTGCCGCTGAAAGAGCGACGCCATCAGCAGCGGTCGCACGATGCCGGGCGCGGCGACCGTGGCGTCACGCCCCTCGCCCACGATGCGAGCGATCGCCGTGTAGGCTGCGGATGCGCCCAGAGCGCTGGATAGCTGTTCGACGAGCGGCATCGGCGGGTCTCCTCGGCAAGCGATCGGAGGCGAACGGAGGGCGCGGACAGCACGACGGCCCGCGGCGGCA
>CAMTXY010000103.1:0-8812 GCA_947085795.1 uncultured Actinomycetes bacterium
GACGACCGCGCCGTCGTCGTCCTGCACACACAAGACGATCCCGAGATGGCCGGGGTCGCGACTACTCTCCGTGCCCAGGGACACCCCGTAATCGAGCTCGCCATCAGCGACCCGATGTCGATAGGCGCCGAGTTCGTGCGCTGGGAGTACGCCGTAGCATTGCTCGGACATCTTCTCGGCATCAACCCGTTCGACGAACCGAACGTCTCCGAGGCAAAGGAGGCGACGTCCCGGGTGCTTGCCGGTCATGTCGCGCCACCGGTCTCCGTAACGGACCTCGACGGTGTGTGGCCGGCATACGCCGGTGCTCTGTCTGGCGCCAGCGCCCCGACCGATCTCGAGACCTCTTTCGCCCCGGTCGTCGCAGCGGTGCGGCCCGGCGACTATCTCACTGTTCTGGCCTACCTGCCGGACTCTGCGGAACACTTTCGACCGCTGCGCCAAGCGTTGTCGAGGATCTCCTCGACGAGCACCCTCCCAACATGCCTAGATCTCGGGCCTCGCTACCTGCACTCGACCGGACAGCTCCACAAGGGCGGGCCTAACACGGGGGTGTTCGTCGTGATCACAGCGCGCGAGCGCCGCGACATCGACATCCCAGGCGCCGCTTTCTCGCTTGGGGCGCTCTACCGCGCACAGGCGGAGGGTGACATCGTCACGCTCGCGGCGCATGACCGGCGCATCATGCGGCTCGACCTGCCGGATTCGAGCCCCCGCACGATCGGCCGCGTCGCAGCGGCTCTGCTGGCCGCATTCCGCTGAGAGCCCGCCGGACCCTCACCCGTCATCGGGGAAGGACGCGGCGATCAACGTTGAAAGACGCCGCCAGAAGCGGTGACGTCCCGGTGCAAGGCCACCGCAGACGGGTGGGACGGAATCAGCGGCGAACGGCCCCGCCGATGTCGCGGCGCAGACCGGTCATCCCTAGAGTCCGAGCGCCTTCTTCAGCGCAGGCACGCGGCGCCGCGATACGGGTACCTGGGTTTCGGCGCTGTCCTTGAGTGTGAGCAGCAGCGTGCCGCCGTACATCGGCACGACCTCGCGGACCTGGGCGAGGTTGACCAGATAGCGCCGGTGCACGCGGAAGAACCCGCTCGCATCGAGCTTGCGCTCGAGCTGGGCCAATGAGATCGTCGACAAGTAACGTTCCGCGTCCGTATGCAGGTATGAGTAGTCGTCCTTCGCCATGACATAGAAGATGTGCTCGACCTCGATAAGCAGCTTCTTGCCGGCCCTCTCGACCGGGACGCGCTCGATACGCACGCCCGCCACTTCGGTAGGCACGAGACGTCCGATCGCCTGCCGCAATCTGCTGACTTCGACCGGCTTGACGAGGTAGTCGGTAGCCGCGACCTCGAACGCTCTGACGGCGTGCTCGGTGTGGGCGGTCACAAAGACGATGGCGGGTTGCCTATCGAGCTGCATGAGCATCTCGGCGAACTCGATGCCGGACAGTCCAGGCATGTCGATATCGAGGAACACGACGTCATAGGGTATGGCGCGGATGAGCTGCGTGGCCTCTGCGGCATTCGAGGCCTCGCCCACGACCTCGACCCCGCCGGCCTCGTCGAGCAGAAAGCGCAGCTCCGAGCGGGCTGGCGCCTCGTCGTCGACCACGAGTGCTTTGAGGGTCACCGCGAACCTCCGGACTCGGCGGAAAGACCGGCGATGGTCAACGTGACCGTGGTCCCCGCTCCTTCTACGCTGTGTACCTCGACGCCCGAACCGGGACCGAAGTACCCCTTCAGTCTATCGTGTACGTTGGTCAGAGCGATACCCAGACCTGTGCCGACCCCCGGCTCGAGCACGCGAGGCAGACGGTCAGCGGGAATGCCAGCACCGTCATCGCGGACCGAAAGCACGAGGTCGTCGCCGACGATGACGGCAAAGACCCCTAGGTGCAAGACGCCCTCGGGACGCATACCGTGCTGGATGGCGTTCTCGACGATCGGCTGCAAGATGAACGCTGGCATCCGCACATCGAGCGCCGCCATGTCGATCTCCTCGACGACCTCGATGCGCTCCCTGAACCGGGCGATCTCGAACGTCAGGTACGTCCTGACGTACTCCAGTTCCGAAGAAAGCGGGACGAGTTCCTCGCTCGTCTCGAGCGTGCGCCGGTAGAAGCGCGCGAAGTCGCGCAGCAGTTCGCGGGCTTGCGGAGGATCGGTCCGGATCAGCGAGGCGATCGTGTTGATCGTGTTGAACAGGAAGTGCGGGTTGATCTGCGCCTGCAGCGCTTTGAGTTCCATGCGGTAGGCGAGTTCGGTCTGACGGTCGAGCTCGGACAGTTCGAGCTGGGTCGACAGCAGCTTGGCGAGTCCCTCGGCCATCGTGACGTGCGTCTCGTTGAGCAGGCGGGGCGTCGTGTAATAGAACTTCAGCGTGCCGCATGCTCGCCCGCGCATCTCGAGCGGAACGATGATGACGGCGCGCAGGAGACAGCCGCGCTCGGTGCAACCGATGTCGTCACGTGTGAACAGGATGCGGTGCTCGTTGTGGTCGATCGATTCGCGCGTCGCCCGCGTGAGGATCGGACCGCCGACCGCATGGTGGTCCTCCCCGAGTCCCGCGAAGCCGAGGACCCGGGTGGTGTCGGTGATCGCGACCGCAGACGCCTCCGTGTGCTCGAGAGCGATGCGGCATACCGCCTGCGCGCTGCCCTCGGTCAAGCCCTGCCTGAGGTACGCGAGACTCTCGTTGGCGACCTCGAGGATCAGGTGGGACTGCAGCGCACGCAGATGATCTGGTCGCAGGACGAACCGCATGATGACACCGCCGAGCGCGAGCGCGACCAGGCCGAACAGCGCGGCGGCCATCAGCCAGCGTGGCTCGCTCCAGGTGATGAGACCTCGGGCAGCGACTACCGCCAACCCTGTGACGGCGAACAGCAGGAGCATGTCGATGATGATGGTGCGTTTCGACGTCACGCCAGCTCCCCGCTCGTCATCCCGCTCACGTCGCGCCGATCATCAACACGAGCCGTCCGGCCATCTCGCGTCCGCCTAGACGCATGTAGAGCGCCTGCGCCGCCGTGTTTCCCTCCTGCGTACACAGACTGATGGTACCCGCTCCCGCCCGCGCGAGAGCGCCTGCGGCATCCCGCAACAGCGCCGACCCTACCCCACGGCCCCGTGCTTCCGATAAGACCGCGATCCGCCCGATCGTACCGGATCCCCGGTCGACCGTGGACAGAGTATAGCCGATGATCCGACCGCCCTCCTCGGCGACGATGAGGCGTTCCTCGACCAGTGCGATCGCGAAGCGCCGGACCTCATAAGCCCAGAACGGCTCGAAGCACACCGCGTCCACCTCGAACACGCTTACGAGATCCTCCGTCGTCGCCGGCCTGATGCGCACACCCGCAGGAGGATCGGGCCGAAGCGTCACAGCGCTTCGCGAATCGAATCTCAGCGCGACGAGATACTCGTGCGGCTTCAGGCCAGCGCGCTCGTACGGCCGGGCGGCCTCGACCGGGAGTAGCGGACTGAGCATCCGCCCGTAGCCGTGTGACGCGGCCAGCGCGCCTGTCTCCAGCAGTAGCGCGGGAACGTCGTGACCGCGACACCACAATCCGCGGACCGCCAGAATGTCGAGCGGGTCGCGCCAGCGCTCTACGACGACCGTGGACCCCTCGCGAGCGATCCTGACGCGCCAGGGCGCTTCGGCGTGAAAGCGCACGAAATCGCTTCTGCGCCGGAAGATGCCCGCGGCGCGCACCGCGGGCCATACGGTGACGAGCTCGGTCTCGGTAGCGGGATGCAGACGGATTCCGCTCATCCGAGGACTCCCGATTCGTTGATCGCGAGCCACGCCGCCGTGCACGCGAGCAGCACACCGAACCCGGCCTGCACGACCCGGTCGCGAGCCGCGACGGTCAGTCGGGCCCCGACCAGCACGCCAGGAACGACGCCGACCGCAAGAGCGAGTCCCAGCGACACGTCGACGTGTCCGAGATACGAGTGCGACGCCGCGCCCGGAAGCGCTAGTAGAGCCACCGCCATCAGGCTCGTCCCGATCGCCCGCTTGACGGGAAAGCCGAAGATGCGCATGAGCGCGGGCACGATGACGAGTCCTCCGCCAAGGCCGAGGAACCCCGAGTACAGGCCCGCGCTGATGCCCAGAGCCATGAGACCCGAACGGCACCGCGGGTGGCGCTCAGACACGAGAGGCGCCGTGTGTCGGGGAAACAGGGCGTCACGCAGCATCTCGGCCCCCACATACGCGATGAGCACTGCCGTCGCCAGCAGCACGGCGGTCCCACCAGCAAGCGAACTGCCCCATGCGCCCACCACCGTCGCGGCCGCGCCCCAGCCCCCCAGGGACAGAGCCGTGGGAACGTCCACGAGATCCCGGCGTGCGTACGACATCGTCCCCACCACGGCGGTCGGGATGATCACGAGCAACGGCGTACCGACCGCCACCAGCTCGGGATAGCCGAGAACAAGGCGGATGGCAGGCGTTGTGACGATACCCCCGCCGACCCCGAAGGCTCCCGACAGCACCCCTGCGACGAGGCCCACACCGGCCGTGACGACCGGTCCGGACACGGTCACTCTTCCTGCAGCGTCGGGAAGCGGCCCGTGATGGTCGTCCGGTCGACCTGGCGCTCGCCCGTGAACAGCGGCTTGAGCGCGACATCGTCCCAGATCCGATCCATCAGCATGGGCCACCGCCGCTGGAAGTCGAAGTAGCTCTGGCAGTTCGCCAGCGCGTAGCGCGATGCATCCTTGAGAGCGATACGCGCGACACGCAGGTACTGACCACCCTCTTTGCGCGACAACCCCCTGAGCGCCGCAGTGAGCATCGCACGCCATACGACCGAGGAACCGAGGAACTGACCCGGGTACGGCATCATGGACTCTGGTGTCACCTGCCTAAGATCGACCTGGGACTTCGCGAACTCGAGCTTGCGGTGCTCGTAGATGAAGCGGTACACGTCCTGGCGGAAGTGCAGCGCCGGACTCGCCGGCTTGGGCGGTTGATGGATGACGTGCCACTCGCCGTCGAGGAACACGTCACCTCCATGCATGCGCGCGTTGATCACGTAATCGATGTCCTCGCCCCGCATGACCCAGGGATCGAAGCTCACGTTGCAGTACATGTCACGGTGCAACGTCAGGCAGCCGCCGAACGCCACTGGGCTCAGTTGGATGCGCGGCGGAGCGTCGACGCGCGACAGCGCCTGATTGAAGGCGTCTTCCTGTCGCCAGAACATATCGGACCAGTGCGGTGCGGAGTGGCGCTGGTACCGGCCGTCCGCATCGGTGTAGTAGCCGGTCTTGGCCAACACGGTGCGACCGTCTTCGAGGCGCATACCGACACCTTCGACCGCGCGCTTCAGGAAAGCCTTGTCCGTGATGATCTGGTCGTCGTCGAGGAAGACGACGCTTTCGCACCCGAGCACCGCGGCGGCCATCAGCCCGACATTGCGCACCGCGCCGTAACCGACGAGGCTCACGCCATCGATCATGTCGGCGAACTCGATCTGCTCGAGCCGCCGGTGGAGCGAGCCGATCTCGGCAGGCCCGAACACGAGCGCGTCGATCCCGGGGAAGTCCTCGAGTATCCAGCGAACACGATCCTCGGCCGTATGCTCCACGCCCGGATCGGTGGCCGCGACGATCAGCACGACCCTTCCAAGGCCTTCGACCTCTTCGAGCGAGCGAAGGCAGTCGGGCAGGGTGCCGTCGGAGTCCACCGGCGTCGGGTGGTCGTACACCGTCAGAGGGTTGTCGGAAACGCGGCCTCGGCGGCGCGTCCAGAACGTCGGTATGATCACACAGGGTGTCACTGGCAGGTTCCTCGCTCGTACGTGCGGTCGTCGATACGGCGCACGGCTAACCGGTTCACACGTAGGAGATGATACCGCTCATAGGTGGATGCCGTCAGCCACCCCGCGCCTCGCGCTCGACATCAGCGACGGTCACAAGACACCGGTCGACCGCTTCCTTGAGGACCTGATACGGTCTGGCGCCTATAAGGATCTCATTGCAGATCAGCGCCGCGGGTGTGCCGTCGATCCCCAGGCGTACCGCGACACGGCGGAACTGGCGCAGTCGCTCGCCATACCGGTCCGTGTTCCAGACATCCCCGATCTCAGCCGTTTCAAACCCTTCTCGCGAACCGACGTCCAGCAGCACCTCGCGCGCACCGATGTCGCGCCCTTCACCGAAGTACGCACCTAAGATCGCCGCGTGGAGCGATCTGTGCGCCTCTTCCCCCCGGTCCCGTCCCATCTCGGCCAGCGACAGCGCCAGGTGCGTCTTGGGAACGAAACCCGGCACGACCATGGGGAACCCGTCGCGCGCGGCGATACGGACCAGATGCTCTTCGACCCGGTCCGAGTGCCCGCCGATATGAAGCTCGCTGACCGGATATCCCTCTTCGGGCATGTCGGGTCGCAACTCGAAAGGCACGAGCACCATCTCGATGTCGAACTCGCGGCGCAGTTCGTCGAACCTGAACCGGTCGACGTAGCAGAACGGTCAAGCGTAGTCGAAGAAGACGAGGATTCGCGGCGTGACCGGAGCCGTCGCGCCGGATGCGTGTTCATGCCCGGCTCCGTCGGTCTTCACGATGTCGGTCATACGACGACTCCGATCCTTTACGTGCACGCGCGATCTCACTCGAACATGCCGAGCTCCTGTCCGCACCGCAAGCACGTCCCGTCCTGTGTTTCGCGCGTGGTTATGGTGTACCCCGAACGGCTGATCGCAACCGTGTGGCACGCCGGACAGATGGTGTCCGCGGTGCCCGGCTCATCGACATTGCCGAGGTAGACATGGTGCAATCCCGCCCGCAAGCCTACGGACCGTACCGCGCGCAGTGTCTCGAGAGGCGTGGGCTCGAAGTCAGCGAAGTCCAGGCACGGGAAGAAGCGGGTTACGTGCCATGGCGTGTCAGGCCCCAGTTCCTCGGCGATCCATTCCGCCATCTCGCGCACCTCGTCGGCGGAGTCATTGATGGTGGGAATCACGTTTGTCACGACCTCGACGTGCATGCCGTGGCGGTGCCTCGCCCACTCGGCCGCGCGCATGACCGGCCCGGCGCTGGACACGTGGCACAGGTCGCGGTACGTCTCGTCCCGTGAACCCTTGAGGTCGACCCGCCAGACATCTATCAAGTCGCCGAGCAGTTCGAGACCCTCGAAGGTGATATAGCCGTTCGTGACCATCACGGTATAGAGACCCCGTTCGCGACACACGGCGGCGACATCCGCGACGAACTCCACCCAGATGACAGGCTCGTTGTAGGTGAACGCCACCCCCGGGCACCGGTAGCGCTGGGCCATCTCTACGACGGTCTCCGGATCGATCGAGTGCAGATCGGAGCCGGCCGATTCCGGGCGTGCCCGGCTGATCCGCCAGTTCTGGCAGTGTCCGCACCGCATCGAACACCCCACGCTGCCGATAGAGAGCACCGAAGTGCCGGGGTGATAGTGGAACACCGGCTTCTTCTCGATGGGGTCGGCCTCCACCGAGGAGACACGGCCGTACGTCAGCGCCACGAGTACGCCCGCTTCGTTCCGGCGCACACCACACACACCGGTGGAACCTTGAGCGATCCGGCATGCGTTCGGGCAAAGCCCGCACACGATGCGGTCTCCTTCCGGCCTCCATAATCGCGCTTGCACGCACTCGCCTCCCTAGCCGGCGGAAATCCTGACCTGGTCCCTCCCCGAGCGCTTGGCCTGATACAGGGCCCGGTCGGCGGACTCGAGCAGTTCCAGGGCCGCGCCCACGTCGGGCCGCAGGGACGCGACACCGATCGAGATCGTCACCCCGGAATCGGCGAGCTCATCGCCGCTAAGCGGCACCGGCATCGCGGACGCGGCGGCACGCAGCTTCTCGGCCACCGCGAACGCGGCCGTCTTGCCGGTGGCCGGCAGCACGAGAGCGAACTCGTCTCCCCCGTATCGAACGGCGATGTCGGTCTCACGGACAACGGAACGCAAGACTTCCGCGAACGCTTGGAGGACCCGGTCGCCCATTAGATGCCCATATGCATCGTTGATGAGCTTGAAGCCGTCCACGTCGATCATGAGCAGCGACAGGGGCGCCACGTAGCGTAGGGCGCGCGACACCTCCTCGGCAAGCCGCTGATCGAAGGCGTGGCGGTTCCATAACCCGGTCAGCGAGTCGATCGTCGCCGTGCGTTCCAGCTCCTCGCGCGCACGCGCGTGACGCTTCTGTTGAAGCGGGAGACACGCCTCCCATGTGGAGTTGCCGCGCAACACGACGACTGCATGCTCCACGCACGTGACATACCCGCACGCGCCGCAGTCGAGCGCCTCGTCTCGGGACAGGAACTCGCCCTTGGCGAGTTCCGCGTCGACCTGCTCCGCCGTGAGCGGTTCCTCGCGCACCGGTCGCGGCTTGAACGACCGCACGAGATCGACGGCAGGTATGTGACCCAGAAGCTCTCGGGTCCCCACCCGGGGCGCCGGGGCCGTCTCCCGTTCGGCGGAGACGATGTTACGCTTCGCGAACAGCGAGAGACCGGGACGTACCGCCGGGCCATCGATACAACCCTCGCAGTTGAGCATGTCGATGATGGGCGGGGCCGCTTCACCCCGGACGACCGCGGAGAGCAGGCGGTCGAGTTGGCGAAGACCACGGACCGTAACGATCGTCCCGTCAGTGCATCCACGTTCCGACAGCGTGCGACGCGGGAAACCGTCGGTCAGCGAGATCTCTTTCAAAGGAATCGGCGACCTCGAGATTGTGCGCGTCACCCCGCCAGGCGTTGGCTGCGGCACCGATTCGGACAACAGCTGTTCGAGCTCTGCGAAGTCGATGGCGGCATCGAC
>CAMTXY010000104.1:0-3700 GCA_947085795.1 uncultured Actinomycetes bacterium
ACGCGGACCACCCGGTACGGGTCGGCTTCTTCGGGGACGAGATCGAGAGCATCGCCGAGGTCGACCAGGTCACCGGCGAGAGCCTCGTCACCTTCAAGTGGCTTCCGGTGTGGCCGGCTACGCACTACGTCACCGCGCCTGACAGGCTCTCGCACGCGCTCGGCACGATACGCGAGGAACTTCAGGTGCGCCTTGTGGAGTTGAAGGCGGAAGGCAAGCTACTCGAAGCGCAGCGGCTCGAGATGCGGGTCAGCTACGACCTCGAGATGCTCGAGACGATGGGCTTCTGCTCGGGGATCGAGAACTACTCGCGCCACCTCGATGGCCGGAAGCCGGGCGAGCCGGCCAACACGTTACTCGACTATTTCCCCGACGATCTCGTGTGCTTCATCGACGAGAGTCACGTGACGGTGCCACAGATCCGCGGGATGCACGAGGGCGACAGGTCCCGCAAACTCACACTCGTCGAGCACGGGTTCCGGCTTCCGAGCGCGCTCGACAACCGGCCGCTGCGCTTCGACGAGTTCGACACGCGGGTCCGCCAGGTCATTCACGTCTCCGCCACCCCTGGCGACTGGGAGCTGCGCATGGCGCAGCAGGTCGTGGAGCAGATCATCCGCCCCACGGGACTCGTGGACCCGCAGGTCGTCGTGCGGTCGGTGAAAGGGCAGGTCGACGACCTCATAGCCGAGATCAAGGGCCGCGTCGAGCACGATGAGCGTGTGCTTGTGACCACGCTGACGAAGAAGATGGCTGAGGACCTGACGGACTTCCTGTTCGAGCAGGGTCTGAAGGCCCGGTACCTGCACTCCGACATCGGCACGCTCGACCGCGTCGACATCCTGCGCGACCTGCGCCTCGGCGAGTTCGATTGTCTCGTCGGCATCAACTTGCTTCGGGAAGGTCTCGACCTTCCGGAGGTCTCGCTCGTCGCCATCCTCGACGCCGACAAGGAAGGCTTCCTGCGAAATCACAGGTCGCTCATCCAGACCATCGGGCGCGCGGCGCGTAACGTGTCCGGTCAGGTCATCCTGTATGCCGACAAGACAACTAATTCGATGCGGCTGGCCATCGACGAGACGAACCGGCGCCGCGACATCCAGATCGCGTACAACGAGGAACATGGCATCGAGCCGACGACGATCCGCAAGGCCATCGCCGACATCGTGCAGTACGTCTGCGAAGGTGAGACCGAGTACACCACGGCGGTCGAAGCCGCGAAGGAGCTTGCCCGTCTGCCGCGTGACGAGGTCATGCGCATCATCTCGACGCTCGAAGAGGACATGGTCTTTGCCGCAGAATCGCTCGATTTCGAGGCGGCGGCTCGTTTGCGAGACCAGGTCGTCAAGCTCAAGGCCGAGGTGGAGCGCTCGACCGAAGGCGAAGTGCTCGATCGGCTCAAGCAGGGCGCTCGGCGCGGTTCGGAGTACGGGCGGAGCCGACGCAAGCGGTAGGCGTCGGCGACAAGGGCGGTGGGAGGGAAGGTGGGGTGGTGACGGCGGCCATCGAGTGCCGGAGTCTGACGAAGTTCTACGGTAAGGCCCGCGGTATCGAGGATCTGACCCTGCGTATCGAGCGGGGCGCCACATTCGGATTCCTCGGCCCGAACGGGGCGGGCAAGACCACGACGATCAGATGTTTCCTCGGCATGCTCAAGGCTACGTCGGGGGAGGCGTTCGTGCTCGGCGAGCCCGTGCGTCTCGACGGGGCGGAGCTCAGGCACCGCATCGGGTACGTTCCCGGCGAGGTCAGGCTCTACGAGCGCGAGACCGGCAGGTGGCACATCGACTACGTCTCGCGCTTCCGGGGCGCGCAGGGCCGGTTGACGAACGAGCTGATCGAGCGGCTCGCGTTCGATCCGGGCAGACGGGTCCGGGAGCTCTCGAAGGGCAACAAGCAGAAACTCGCGCTCATCCTCGGCATGATGCACGACCCTGAGCTGCTCATGCTCGACGAACCCACGAGTGGACTCGACCCGCTCAACCAGGAAGCGGTGTTCGACGTGGTCGCCGAGCGTGTCGCGGCCGGAGCGACTCTGCTGCTCTCCAGCCATATCCTCTCGGAAGTCCAGCGGGTATGCTCGACCGTCGGCATCATCCGACAGGGGCGCCTTGTCGCCGAGGAGCGCGTGGAGTCGCTGCTCAAGAAGCGTCTGCGCACGCTTGACGTGACGTTCCGGGAGTCCGTGGGCACCGAGGTGCTCTCAGACGTGCCCGGTGTCGCCGACGTGCGGTCGCACGGGCCGAACCGCCTGGTAGCGACGGTACGCGGGGACCACGTCGACGACCTGCTCAAGCGGCTTGCGACCTACACCGTGGAGGATCTTTCGCTCGAGCATGCGTCGCTCGAGGAGGTGTTCGTTGAGTTCTACCGGCACGACTCTCGCGAGAATCCGGGGACCCAAGAGCCCCGCGAGCGTCCGGAAGGAGGGGAGCGTTCATGAGTCTCAACCTGTATTTCGGCACCTTGCGGCAGCGTCGCGTGGGTCTGTTCTGGTTCGCTGCCGGACTGGTCGCGTACTCGTGGATGATGGTGTGGTACTGGCCGCTCCTCGGCGATGAATACCTCAAACTCGTCGAGACCATGCCACCTGAACTGCTTGCCGCGTTCGTGGGCTCCGAGGTGGATCTCGGCACGCTCGGCGGATTCTTTCAGGGCGAGTACCTCGGACTCATGTGGATCGCGATCGTGTCCAGCGCGATGATCGCGTACTCGTCCAAGGCCATCGCGGGTGAGATCGCCGTGGGGACGATGGAGCTTCTGCTCGCGCAACCGATCTCGCGGCTGCGGTTCGTGCTGACGCGCGCGGCAGGACTGGTGACGTATGCGGCTGCGCTTGCGGTGGCCTCGTTCGCACCGATCCAGCTGCTAGGTCCCAGCTACGACATCAATCTGCCCGTCCGGACCATCGCGTTGCTCTATGCATCAGGGTCCCTGTTCATGCTCGCCGTGGGCGGTTTCGCGTTCATGCTCTCAGCGGCGATGCGCGACGGTTCCAGGCCGGCGGCGATCACCGGGTCGCTCATCGGTGTGATGTGGGTGTTGCAGGCGATCTCGCAGCTCGCGGATTTCGCCAAGGACCTCGAGACGGTCAACCTCCTCAAGTACTGGCAACCCGGGGTGCTCATCAACAAAGGGAGCGTGCCAGATCAGACTTGGTGGGTGTACGGTGGGGTCGCGATCGTCTCGCTCGCAGTCGCCGTGGTGGTGTTCATGCGCCGGGACCTCGCATAGACGCCTGTTCGCGCAGGGTCTTGCGCGCTGCGGGTGACGGGCGTAGTCTGAATGTATGAGCAGATACTCAGATATACACGAACGGAGCACGGCGTGTGAGGTGGACGCCGTCGACGCGAACGCTGTGGCCCGTGTCAATGCCGGACTTCCCGCCGAGCCGCTCATCAAGGCGCTCGTCGACATTCAGGACGCCACCGCGGATCACACACGCGCCCGCATCCTTCTGTCGTTGGTCATCGAGAAGTTGTGCGTCTGCGACCTTGCGAGTATCTGCGGTGTGTCGCAGTCGGCAGTCAGCCACCAGCTCCGGCTCCTGCGCGACCGCAACCTCGTGACCTTCACCCGCGACGGCCGCCGTGCAGTCTACCGCATCGCCGACGACCATATCCGCACCATCCTGGCCACCGCGCTGGAGCATGCCGAGGAGTCACTGCCGTGTGTCGACATCCTGGCACCTCCGAGAGTC
>CAMTXY010000105.1:0-1750 GCA_947085795.1 uncultured Actinomycetes bacterium
GCTCTTCCGATCTTCCCGAAGCAATCCGCCGAGGAGGCCGCAGAGGTCGAGCTGGCCGGGACCGAAGAGTAGGAGTGATCACATGCCCAAGATGAAGACGCACAGGGGCGCCGCGAAACGGTTCAAGCCGACTGGTTCCGGTCGCAAGATCAAGCGGGCCAACGCTTTCAAGAGCCACATCCTCGAGAAGAAGAGCCCCAAGCGTAAGCGCGCGTTTGCAGCGTCGTCGTACGTGCACGCGTCAGACGAGAAAGTCATCCGCAAGCAACTCGGCATCGGTTAGTGCCGGCGTATATCATTCGCTAGGAGAGTGATCCCCCATGCCCCGAGTCAAACGCAGTGTCAGTGCGAAGAAGAAGCGCCGCACGATTCTCACCAAAGCCAAGGGTTACTACGGTGCCAAGAGTCGCAGCTATCGTGTGGCCAAGGAGCAGGTCCAGCACTCGCTCCAGTACGTGTACCGTGACCGCCGCAACAAGAAGCGCGAAATCCGCCGTCTGTGGATCACCCGCATCAACGCAGCGGCGCGTCTAAGCGGCGTTTCGTACTCACAGTTCATGAACGGGCTGAAGAAGGCCGGCGTCGAGCTCGACCGCAAGGTGCTTTCCGACATGGCGGTCAATGACCCGAACTCGTTCGCCAAGCTCGTCGACATCGCGAAGGAGTCCGTCTCCGCATAGCGAGTCGTTCAGATAGTGCTTGACTATCGGGCTCCGCATGACGCGGGGTCCGATTCGTTTCGGTTCGGACGCAGCGACGTCGGCTCGGTTTCGTGGGCAGGTCTCCTTGGTAAGGATTCGTTCAGACCTGGTTAGGGGCCGTGTTGCAAGGTGGGCACGCGCGCGGCCGCGCAATCCATTCGTCGCCGATTCCCCCTCGGTCGGCTCACATCTCGAGGGGGTAGTCATGAAACGCTTCTGGTTGTTCGTCGCAGGTGCAACATTGGTGGCATGTTCGAGCGCAGCGAGTGCGTACTTCACAGCGCAGACGCAGATTCCGGACAACGTGATCCGAGCTGGTACGGTCGCGGTGACGAGCGTGCCGACGACGTCGGCGGTCACCGCCGAAGGCGTCGCGCCCGGTGTGCCGGTCGCTCGCATGCTAACGGTGCGCAACACAGGATCGCTGCCATCGGATTTCGTCGTCACCGGCGCCAGGAAAGCAGGGACGACCGCGTTCTACGATGCGCTCACGGTCCGCGTGTCGCACGATGACAGGCTTGTGTACGACGGACCGCTCAACAAGCTCAAGACGGCGCCCATAGAACTCGAGCCGCAGAAGTCCGCGGTCCTGATCTTCGAGGTCACTTTGCCAGCCACAGCAGGCAACGCCCTGGCCAATACGTACGTTCGGATGACGTTGTACGTCGATGCTGAGCAGAGTCGGTCGTGAAAGGAGTCCGGTACCTGACGCCACTTCTCGCCGGCGTGGTCGCCGCCCTGTGCGTGCTTTCAGTGCGCGCGGTGGTCGTGACAGGAGCATCGATGGAGCCTGTACTCGTACCCGGTGATGTCTGCTTCGTGATGAAGGGTCGCGCGGTGCGCTCGGGCGACGTCGTCTTGTACCGCAGACCGGGGGAGCGGGCTGTCGTGCACAGAGCGGTGCGGATCCTACGGGACGACTCGTTCGTGACGAAGGGTGATGCGAACCCCACGCCGGACCGAGATGCGGTGATGCCAGCAGCGGTGGTCGGACGTGTGGTGCTCGTGGTGCCGTCAGGCGCCGCCGTTCGCGGGTGGATGCGCGCAAC
>CAMTXY010000106.1:0-12142 GCA_947085795.1 uncultured Actinomycetes bacterium
ATTGGCGCGTTTAATTGCTGCAATGCAGGCGCCACGACGCACGTAGTACCAGGCATTGGCAGTTTCCTGCTCGGCGAGTTGATTGCGCAGATGGAGCATGCGGGCGCGGGCATCTGGCGCGAATGTGCTTTGCGGATAATTTGTGAGCAAGGTGGAGAAATCGCCATATGCTTCGCGTAGGCTGGATAAATCACGCAGGGCTGGATTGGCGGGTGAGCGTCGTATCAAGACGCCACTTTCCATCCCGAGCACGCGGTCGCTCAGGGTATCGATGTCCTCCCTGATGTGACTTGCCAGCAGAATCGTCACGCCTTCGGACAGCCTCGAAACCAGCCTATGCAGCATCTCCACACCTTCGGTGTCGAGCCCGCTTGTGGGCTCGTCGAGCAGCAGCAACCGCGGCCGATCTTGCCTTGTATGGACGCGAGTATGCTCAGGTTCTCGTAGGCCGACAGCGACCCCAAGAAACCCGGCTTCTCGATCAGTGCGCCTAGATCAGGCGGGAAGCGTTTGTTGGCCACAACAGGGAAGCCGTCGACTGTGATCATTCCAGCGGCTTTCGGTCTTGGTGGTCGCAGACGTGCCTATCGCAACCCCGTGCGTCATCACGACCGCCGGGTCAGACCCAGGAGTCTCAAAATACCGCACAGCCGTAGAGGTGACACGATGACCGTCACACTCGTGGGCGGCCTCGACCGGCTCGCACCGCACTACGCGGAGCTGGCCGATGAGCACGACGATCTGACCATCAGGGTGTTCAGCCGCTACAAGCCCGGCCTGGGCACCCGGATCGCCTCGGCAGACAAGTGGTGCTCTGCACGGACCTCGTGTCCCACAAGGCAGCACGTGGAGCGGTGGTCATGCGCAAGGTCCGGCGGAATCCCGAACGGGAGGAAGTCCTTCTAGCAGGATCCGGAGACCCCAGACTCACGAGGCCGCGGCACGCACCTCGTCGAGAAGATCGCTGACACCCAGCTTCACAGCCCATCGGCCGAGATACTCTTCATCCAGCGTCCCTGCCTGGACCTCGTACACGCCGACCGCGTCCTGCAACTGGCGACCGCTGCGCCCGCTTTTGGCGGCCCACACGAGTTTCTGCAAAATCGTATCTTCGGGGGCAGAAACGGCGATCTCGATGCCAAACATCTCGACGCGCATCCGGCGGCTGAAGCGGCTTTCGTCGAACGGCTCGCCGGTCAGCATCCAGAAATCGATTTTGTCTCCACTCCGCGTGTCGATGAGATTGAACATGCCTCGACGGTCTACCGCATCACGAGCTGCCGTCTCGTCGAGGAAGTACCGTTCCGCCCCGAAGGCACACATCAGAGTGTTGACCAAATGAGACTCGACCTCGATAACGAGGTCAACGTCGTGAGTGGCACGCGGCTCCCCCTGGAGACTTGAGGCGAGTGAGCCGCTCAACAAGTACCCGATTCCGGCTGCATCGAGAGCTCGCACGGCCTTGATCAGGAGGTCCGATTGCGACACCGCTCCAACCTCTCACGAAACAGCGTGGCGATCTCTTCAGGTGTGGCATCGGGGTGACGCTGCTGTAGGCCGACGCGAAGGGCTTCGTGAGTCATCTCGGACAGCTCGAACGCCTTGGCAAGTCGTTCCTCGGGACTCATGCGCCGCAGTGTATCGATATAGATTCGACGATTGGGTTGCTGCTTGAGCCGCACGTTCGCACCCTCCTTGAAGGCGAGTGTAGCACTCCTCTGTGAGACCCGGCGGCGTACTACGAAGGGAGCGCCCCGGCACCCGATGTTGCGAGTTCGAAGACGTCAGAAGCGGTCCACCTCCGCCGGCCACCCGATCGCGCGCTGATTTCCCGACAGGCTCCTAGGATCTCCAGGGGCCGCCCGCTGCCCAATGGCTGGTGAACTCGCGTCCCAAAGCTCTCGCCTCCAGCACCTGTTCTGCGAAGTCCTGCAGGACTCCGGTGAACGGGCGCCCCGTCTCGCGTGAGATGTTCAGCGGGCGACCACGCACTGAGGCCGGAACGTCCCGTGGCTCTGATCGGCTCACAGCACCGCCTCCAGGTAGGGGCGCATCACTACGGCAACCCTGCACATTTCCGCGTATGTCATCAGCTCGGCGGGCGTCGCGAGGTTGTGCGGTGGTCCGCATCATGCCCCCACTGTCACTGTAGGCCTGCTGCGGACACCTCGTGAGGTCGTGTCCGGAATCTTCTGTACCCTCGCGCGTCGCCAGTGCGACCCACGCCCTCTACACCCCCGCCAGAGTCCGCAGCCGCTCTTCCTCGCTCCCCTCGTCCCAGGGGACAGCCGCCTCGACCCCGTACAGGCCGAGCAGCTCGCCGAGGATCTGCGCACGCGCCGCGGCGGTGAAACCCACGCGTCGCTCGAGGTATGCGCTGACGAGTGCGGCCCGCTCCTCGGCAGGTCCGATCGTCGCGAGGGCGACCGGCCCCCCGTCGACGACCACGACCGTTCCAGCAGCCAGATCGCCGAGGCGTTTGCATTGCGATGAGAAGATGATCGACGCGATTCCGACGGCGTACGTCCCGGGCAGAAGATCGACAACCCGGACGACGTTGCGGATGATCGAGTCGAGCACGCCGACCCGGCCGCCGTCGTCGCGTATGACCCGAATCCCGGCGACTTGCTTGCCCAACGTCCGTCCGTTGCGGAACACCTCGCCGAATATGAAGTAACCCCAGTACGTCACGAACACCACGACGATGAGCGCGGCGAGCACCCACGGAGTGACGCGCTCCTGCCACGCAATGCCAAAGAAGCGTGACCCGGCGACGAAGACGAGTATCGCCGTGGCAATCTCGGCGGCCACAAGAAGGAGGATCATCGCCAAGTCGAGCACGGCGGCCAATCCGCGCGAACCGATGCCCGCCAGCGGATAGGTCACCGTGACGGCTTCTGGTGTCTCGACATGCAGGAGGCGTGCGGGACCGCGGTCCATTCGTGCGTGGCGCTCCTCTCGGATGCCATGGATGCTCTGTACACAGGTACTCACAACAGGGTACGAATGTGCAAGAAGAAAGGAGCGGGATGGACGAGCAGGTGTTCATCGATACATCGCGCGAGGCGTGGGAACGGCTTGCGGCCTCGCTCGAAGTAGGCGCGCGCAACGAGACCGGCATTACTGCGGATGCGACCGCCCTGCGCCGCCTGCACGAGGACTACCGCCGCACCGCGGCGGATCTCGCGTACGCGCAGACGCACTTCGGCGGCTCGCGCACCGAGGCCTACCTCAACGATCTCGTCGGCCGCACGCACGCGCGGCTCTACGGCGCGGCCCCCCGCTCCTTCGGCGGTGTATGGAAGTTCCTCGCAAGCGGATACCCCCGGCTCGTGCGCGCTCGCTGGCGAGAAGTCTCGCTCTCCGCCTCGCTGCTGTTCGGTCCGACCGCCTTGGGCTACCTGCTCGCGCACGTCAACTACCCGCTCGCGCGGCTGTTCGTGCCCGCAGCGTTGCGCGATGGGCTCGGTGACCGGCTCCAACAGGGAGGATCTATCGCGGATGTGGCCGGGACGCTCGCGCCGCTGCTCAGTGCCGGCATCACCGCGAACAACATCCAGGTCGCCCTCGTGGCGTTCGCGGGCGGAGTGACCTTCGGAGTGTTGACCGCCTACGCGCTGGTGATCAACGGGCTGCTCATCGGGGCGCTCGCGGGCCTGTTCGCACAGACGGGCGAGTCGGTGTACTTCTGGTCGCTCATCGTCCCCCACGGATCGCTTGAGATTCCGGCGATCGTGCTCGCGGGAGCAGCCGGGTTCGTGCTGGCCCGCGCGCTGGTGGCGCCGGGTGATCTTCCGCGCACCGCGGCGGTCCGCGCCGTGTCGCACGACGCGGTGCGGCTCATGCTCGGCGCCATCCCGCTCTTCCTCATCGCCGGCCTCATCGAGGGGTTCTTCACCCCCGCCGCGATCGGCGAAGGGCTCAAGCTGGCGTTCGGGGGGCTTGCCGCGGTGCTCCTCGGCATGTATCTGCTCGTGTCGGGGCGGGATGCCGCAGCGGGGGCTCAACAGGCCTGCTCGCCTACAACCGTCCGCGCGCCTTGATCTCCAGGTAGCGGTTCACGGCAGCTACGGAGAGCTGCTCGGGCACGACGTCGAGCACGAGCGATCCGCGGGAGCGCAGCAGGCGCATCGCGGCGGCTTTGTCGTGCAGCAGGTCCTGCGCGACCGCAGCACGAAACACGTCAAGCGCGGTTTCGGGGACCACCGAGGCCAGCGACTCGATCTCGGGATTGCGCTGGGTGATCACGAGCGGCAGATGCCGCGCCGACAGGTTCGAGAGCACCGAGAGCAGGCGACGCGACGGCTCTGCCCCCACGAGTTCGGTGAAGAGCACCACGAGCGAGCGGCGCGACAGGTGCGTGGCCAGGTAGCGCAGGGCACCGGCGTAGTCAGGCTCCTCGACCCGGCCTTCGATCGCGTAGAGCGCGTCGAGCACGGCGAGGAACTGCCGGTGCCCTTTGCGCGGCGGCAGGTAGGCGTGCACGTCGCGGCCGAACACGAGCAGGCCGACGTTGTCCTCGGTGCGGGTCGCCAGGTACGCGAGCAGAAGCGCGGCGTTGATCGAGCGGTCCAGCTTGCTCAACTCGCCGACCTGCGCGGTCATGAGGCGCCCGGCGTCGACGGCGAGCACGATCGTCTGGCTGCGTTCGGCCTGGAAGCGCCGGACCACCGGCTTGCCGCGCCGTGCGGTGGCCTTCCAGTCGATGGCGCGGTAGTCGTCGCCGGCCTCGTAGTCGTGCAGCGACTCGAAGTCGGTGCCCGTGCCGGCCAAACGGGTCGCCCGCACCCCGATCTCGTGCAAGGTGCCGCGCCGCGCGAGCAGCGAGTACGCGTGCACCGCGGTGATGTCCGGGTACACGCGCACGTCCGAAGCGAGCGGCAGCGAGAACGTCTGGCCGGCCAGCCCCGCAGGACCGAAGCTGCGCACGCCGACGTCGCCGAAGGTGAACGCGCCCCGTGACGTCGGCGTGAAGCGCAGGCGCAGCTCGACCTGCTCACGGGCTTGAAGCGTCAGCGGCCCGAATGCGCGCTCGCCGGCAAAAGTCGGCGGCGGCGTCTCGCGACCGGCGATCACTGTGGGCCGGGACGCAAGCGAGCGCAGCGTGAGCGTGACCGGGTTGGGCACGCCGATCGACAGTTTGACAGGCAGCGTACGCTCGCACGTCACCTCGTCGGCGGACAGGGCGCGGCTGAGGTCGCGGCGCACGAGCAGAAGCCACCCGCCCGCCCACAGCGCGGCCACGCCACCGGCCCACGCACCGGACAGCAACGCGATGACCGGAACCGGCGCGAAAAGCAGCAGCGCCGCGCGACGCGTGAGATACACGCCCCGCCACACACGCCGGATGTCGGCGAAAGATCTCACCGAGGGACCGGCACCTGCCCAACGATATCGATGAGCACTGCATCGGTTCCCACGCCCTCGATCTCGATCTCGGGACGAAGCACGACGCGATGGCGCAGGCACGTCAGGCTCATCGCCTTGACGTCATCGGGGGTCACGAAGTCGCGTCCGTCAAGCGCGGCGACCGCCTGCGAAGCCGCAAGCAGGCTCACCGCGGCCCTCGGACTCGCTCCAAGCGCCACCGACGGATGCTCGCGTGAGTCCCGCGCGATGGCGGCGGCGTAACCGATCACGCCCTCGTCGATCACGACCGCGCGTACCTCCTTGCGCGCGGCGTGCACATCGGCGACGCCCGCGACGGGCGCCAGCCCGAGCTCGTCGAGGTCCGCCCACGCTTCGCCGCTGATGTGCCGCCGCAGGATCTCGGTCTCCTCGGCAGCGGAAGGGTACTCGACGACGACCTTCTGCTGGAAGCGGTCGAGTTGGG
Source organism: uncultured Actinomycetes bacterium (assembly GCA_947085795.1). Lineage (GTDB taxonomy): Bacteria > Actinomycetota > Coriobacteriia > Anaerosomatales > UBA912 > CAMTXY01. The sequence continues at coordinate 5,834 of CAMTXY010000106.1, forward strand.
CTTCGGGAAGCGGGTATGTGCCCTCGTATTCGACTGGGTTCTGCGTGGCCAGCACCATGAACGGCCGAGGGAGCTGGTGGCTCACGCCGTCGATCGTGACCTGGCCCTCCTGCATCGCCTCGAGCAACGCGGCCTGCGTCTTGGGCGGGGTGCGGTTGATCTCGTCGGCGAGCACGAGGTTGGCGAACACCGGCCCGGTCCGCAGCCGGAACGTGCCGCTCCCGGCGTCGTAGATGTTGGTGCCCACGACATCGGCCGGCATGAGGTCCGGGCTGAACTGGATCCGCTTGAAGCTCGCGTCAAGCGAGCGCGCCAACGAGCGCGCCAGTAGCGTCTTGGCCGTGCCCGGCACCCCTTCGACGAGCACGTGCCCGCCGGTGAGCAGGCCCACAAGCAAGCTGTCGACGAGCGCTCTTTGCCCCACGACCGCCTTGCCGACCTCGGTGCGTACCGCCTGCGCGAACGTGTGAATCGAACTCATGTCACCCATCCCGACCCTCGACCTCCCGTCGCGCCCGCGCGATCTCGCGGGCGATCGAAACGAACTCCTGCTCCGTGACCTTCTCCCCTGCCGAGGAGACCTTCTCCAACACCCCGGCCGCCCGCGGATGGCGCGCGATTCCGGTCTCGAGCACCCCGTGGCGCTTCACGATCGCGCCGCGCAGCCCCTCGGCGAGCGAGTCGAGCGCGACGGCACGCGCGCCCGCGGCCCGGTACAAACCCGCGAGCGATGTGATGTAGGTGCCCCTTCGTGACTCGCGCGATTCGACCGGCGCGATCGCGGGGGCTATCCGCTGCGACGCCGACCACAGCAGCACGGCTACGGCGAGCATCGCCAGCACGACGGCCGCACGGCCACCCCCGCCGAGGCGCTCCCACACGCCGCCGCCTGCGGCGAACCCGTGGTGGTACTCGTCGAAGTACACCGGCCCGTCGGCTGCGACGAGCAGCGTGGCCAGCCGCGCGTTGTCCGCCTCGCCGATACCGTCGTTGGACAGCGGGTACACGCCAGCGAGCCACACGATCTCGCCGTCACCGGCCGCGCGCGACACGAGCACCTGACCTGCGGAGTCTTTGAAGTGCGTCGCCCACGTGGGACTCTCGGTGAGCATCCGGTCCTCGCCAGGTACGACCGCGCTCACCCCCTGCGCGTAAGCCGAGGGCAGCAGCGGGCGCAGTCGCCGGGGCGCCTCGACGCCCGCCGCCCTGCGCGCGCCGTAGCGTTCCCCGAGCAGCTCACCGGCGTACGGCCCCGCGAGCACGAGCCGTGCGCCAGACTCGACCCACGATTCCAGGCCGCTGATCTCGGCATCCGAGACGCTCTTGACCGGCGGCTCTACTGCGGCGAACAGAATCGTGCCGCCTGCAGGCAGCTCGTCGAAGCGCCGCAACGTCTCTCGCTTCACTCCGATCTCGTCGAGATACGCGTAGAGCACGCGCAGCCCCTCCGGTGCCGAGGAGAACGTGGAGCCGGCCGGCGCCTCGACGAGGTAGAAGTCCTCTGACAGCGACACGATCGCCCCGTAGCCGACGATGAGCATCGCCGCGAGCGCGATGGCCACCAGCGTGGTGGTATCGATGCGCAGACGCTTCATCCGGTCTCACCCGCCGGTCCTGCGGCGTGAGGCGCGGCGTGAGGCGCGGCCTTAGGCACGGCCAAAAGCGCGGCCTGAAGCGCCGCGTCGGTCTCGATGTAGTCCGCACGCGCCGCGGCGAACGCTCCGGCGTCAGGCACGTGATGCCCGTACCACGCCCGCTCGAACCCGCGACACAGGCGCGCGAGCGGCTCGTAGGCCGCCTGCGAGCGCGGCCGGACCTCGAGCAGCAGCTCGGCGTTCGTGCGCGTGCGCGCCTGCACCACGAAGCCGGCCTCCACGAGCATGCGCGCCGCGCCGCCGAACAGGGCCCTAAGCGCCTCGCGGGTCTCGCCGCTCGCCGCGAGCGCATCGGCGAACGCCAGCGGGTCGCCGGGCAGCCCCGCGGCCGCGGCCACGACGGCATCGGCACCCTCGCGGGGTCTGGAGGCCGCGGTCGCGGGCGCCAGCCCGCGGCGGGCACGCACGGCGACGCGAACGGCCACGACCACGATGAGCAGCGTCATACCCGCGAGCACGGCGACGGTGACCGCGCGCATCGCCGTGCGGCCGCCCGGCGACCCGCTGGCCGCAGCCCACCAGCGCTGAAGCGCGATGCCGATGCGCTCGACGAGGCGGCTGAACGCCTCGCTAAACGCGGAGCGCTGCTCGGCGCGGTGCGTGCCGAGCAGCCGGGCGAGCGCTTCGGGATCCTCAGCAGGCGGCTGACCCGAACGCCCGAGCCCGCGCTCTAGCGAGTCCAGGTGTCCGCCGATGTCTTTGAGAAGTGCGGCACGAGCCGGACCGTCCGCCGCGACCTCGAAACTCATGACGAGACTGTCGTAGACCGCGTTGTCGACGACGACTGAATGGCCGTCAGCCACGTCGACGACCTCGGTGCGCGGTAAAAGGGCGCTCAGGCGACCGGCGAGTTCCTCGGCCGTACGCGTGTCCGGGATCCTGGCCTCAGCGCGGCTCACCTCGACGCGGGCCTCGCGCACGCGGACGATGTAGTCGTCGAACGGCACGGCCCCGGCAGCGAAGGCGGCCGGGGGCAGGAGCGCGGCGAGCGAGACGATCGCAACGAGGGCCGCGGCGAGCACGGTGGCCACGAACCGGACCGCTCGGCGAACCGCCGCCGACGTGCGCCGCATCACTCCCGCGCTCACCTTCGTCCTCCGAGCTCGCGGACGGTCGCCACAAGGTCCATCCCCTCGCGCCGCGCACGCAGGTCGAGGTAGTAGAAGAACCAGGCGAGCTCGACGAACGGGTACACGAGCGAGGCCGCAGCCGCCGAGAGCGTGCCTTCGAGCGTCTTCCAGCCCGCAGACAGCGGCGCGAACACCGCCTCGGGGTCGGACACGCTCGCGGCCACCTGACGGATGAGCGACGGAGCGGTGATCGCGGACTCGAGGGCGAAGGTGATGACGGTGAGCGCGATAGCGAACCCGATGGTACGCCAGACCCGCGAGCGGGTAAGTCCCCACGCCCGGGCGATCGCACGATCGAGCGGGACGCGTTCGACGACGGTGACGACCTGGGCGACCGACAACCGCGCCCACACGAACGCGGCAGGCACGAGCAGCGCGAGGGCGGCCGCCCCCGTCAGGAAGCCGACGACGAGCGCGACCACGAGCACCCACCCGAAGCGGGACCACCCGCCGCGCACGAGCTCCCATGGACCCGGACGCTGGCCGGCCAACATGCCTGGCGCCGCGGCGAACAGCGCCGAACTCATGTACAGGCGTGCGCCGAAGAACACCGGGGCGACTGCGTTGGACAGGACCGACCACGCCTGCACGCGGCTGATCTCGTCGAGTGCGATCTCCCCGCCGAACAGGCCGGGCATGACCTGAAGCAGGCCGCGGGTGTAAAACACCTGCGTGACACCGAGGAGCAGCGCTGCGGGAAACAGCACCACCGATGATGCCAGCGCGATCGAGCGGAAGTTCGCGCGGTACAGGTCGAACGCGGCGTCGAGGATACGCCCGAACCCTCTCGGCGAAAGATCGACTCCCACGCGCGCTCCCCGCTTCCCGGCGCTTCGTGCGCCGTCCGGTCTCAGGCCTCCGGGTCCCTGAGGGTCACGTCACCCGCCGAGACCGCCACGGTCCCGGCGGGACCCGCAAGCAGCAGGCGCCCGAAGGCGTCCACGCCTTGTACGGTACCCGACCCGCGCACCACGCCGCCAGCGTCGCGCACCACCACATCGGCGCCGATGAGCATCGAGAGACGCTCGTAGTCGTCACGCACCGCTTCGAAGCCCCCCGCGGACCACGCGGCAAGCGAGGCCGCGATACCGTCGAGCACCGCGGCGGCGACCGCGGGAAGCCTGACGTCGACACCTGCGGCGAGGGCATCCGTGACGTAGGCTGCACCAGCCACCCGACCGCCGCCGGGCCGTACGTTGACGCCGACACCTGCGACGAGCCAGTCGACGCGGTCCGACTCCGCCGAGATCTCGACCAGGATGCCGGCGAGCTTGCCCGGGCCTCGCCCCGCATCGCGCGGCGAACCACGTGCCGTGCCGTGCGCCTCTTCGCCGGACGCGAGCCACACGTCGTTGGGCCACTTGAGGCGCGCATCGACCCCAAACCGCTCCAGTCCCCGCACCACGCCGACCGAAACCACGAGCGGCACGGGTGCCAGATCGACCACCCCGACCTCAGGCCGAAGCACGACCGACAGGTACAGCCCCCCATCGGCCGACTCCCACGTGCGCCCGAGACGCCCGCGCCCCGCATACTGGCGGGCGGCGAGGACCACGGTTCCCGCCGGGGCGCCGGCCCGGGCCAGGACTTTCGCGTCGTCGTTCGTCGAGCCGGTCTCGATCCCCCCCTCGAAGCGCACCCAAAGGAGATCCTCTACCAGCGGCGCGACTTCCTCGGGAATCGGCAGGTCGGGAGCGGACAGGAGCCGATAGCCCGCACCCGCGACACCCGCGATCTCGTAGCCGAGCGCGCGGAGCGCCGCGACGTGCTTGGCGACTGCCGCGCGGCTGACCTCCAGACGCGTCGCGAGCGCTTCACCCGAGACGCCCTCGCCCGCCGCTTCCCGGAGCGCTTCGAGCACGTCCGAGCGGCGGCTCACGGCCGTTCGCCTCTCACGTCGCCGCCCGTGTCCTTCACGTCCGCCGCGACATCCTCGCCGCGCTCCTCGGCGTGCTCATGGACGTACTCCTCCAAAATCTCCTCACGACGGTGCGCGAAGTAGCGCCTGCGCCCGAACAACATGAGCGCGATGATGCCCACGAAGAGCACGAACCCGAACACGCCGAAACCCCGGGCGATGGCAAGCGCGCGATCGAAGTTCTCACCGACGAGGACCCCGATCGCGCACATGAGCGAGGTGTAGGCGACCGCGCCGAGCAGCGTCCATCCCTGGAAGTGCAGCGGCGACATCCTGCTCGCGCCGGCGATGACGGGCACGAAGTTCTTGAAGCCGGTGGCGAAACGCGAGAAGAAGATGGTCTTGGAACCGTATACGTGGAAGTATGCCTCAGCTTGGGCGATGCGTTCGTCGGTGATGCGAAAACGGTGACCGTACTTGATCAGCGCATCGCGTCCACCACGGCGCCCGAACGCGTACGACAGGTTGCTGCCGATCACGGTGCCGACGACCGAACACGTCCACACGAGCGGCAACCACAGGGAGCCCGACTCGGCCGTGGTGACGAACGCCGCAGCCATGACCATCGTCTCACCGGGCGTGAACGAGCCGATGACGAAAAGGTTCTCAGACACCGTGAAGAGCGTGACGAGCAGGTAGCCCCATGTGTCGAGCAGCGCGAGGAACCAGTCGACGATCAGCACGCCCGTGATGGGACCCACGTCAGCCGACCCGTTCGTCGAGTCCGAAGTCGAGCGGCGGCGCCAACGTGAGCGCGCTGGCCGAAACGCGGTCGACGCCTGTCTCGCGTAGCGCGAGAAGCCGCTCGAAACGCATCGACCCGCTCGCCTCGGTCAGCACGACGTGCCCCGCCCGTGCCGACGCGTCACGCACGGCGGTGACCGCAGCGCGAAGGGTCGCGTCGTCCATGTTGTCGAGAAGCACGATGTCTGCCCCTGCTCGCGCCGCTTCGGCGGCCTGTTCGATGGTGTCGGCCTCGACCTCGACGGGCACTCCCGGCGCCGCCGAACGCGCGGTCGCGACGGCGGCGGTGATGCCGCCCGCGAACCTGACATGATTATCCTTCACGAGTACCATGTCGTACAGGCCGAAGCGGTGGTTGTGCGCACCTCCGACCCGCACCGCGTACTTGGACAGAGCGCGCAGACCCGGGATCGTCTTGCGCGTGTCGACCACGCGCATCCTCTCGCCGGCCTCGGTCTGCCACCGCCGCGCCTCGGTCGCGATGCCCGAGAGCGTCATGAGCGCATTGAGGGCCGTGCGTTCGCCGGCCAGTACCGCGCGGGCCGAGCCGCTCACCTCGGCCACCGGCGTGCCTGCGACCACGTCCGCGCCCTCAGCGACGAGCGGGAACATCTCCACTGGCTCGAGCAGACCCGCCGCCGAGGAGAGCATCGCCCAGACCCTCTCGACGACCGGCAGCCCGCAGACCACGCCGTCACGACGGGCGACGATGCGTCCGGAGAACCGCGCGTCGGCCGGCACGACCGCTGCCGACGTCACGTCGCGCGCGAGCAGGTTCGACTCGCCTCCGGGTACGAGCACTCGGGACGGCGCCACGCCGAGATCCTCCGCGAGTGCGGCGGCGGCGATGTCGTCGATCCGC